>JAKDRW010000055.1 GCA_030454225.1 Vreelandella subglaciescola
GCGTGAAAGTCGTTTTCGGCTTTGTGCTGCTGGGCACCGCCATCTGGTTTGTCGAACGCGTAGTGCCCGCAAGCATTACGCTGGGGCTTTGGGGCGCCTGGCTGCTGGCCATTGGCGTCACGCTTTATCAGCTCGCGGTGCATTCCGCCACGCCTGCCACGCCGTCGCGGATGATCTCGCGCATTGCCGGTTTGCTCCTCGGCCTGTGGGGCGGGCTGCTGGTTATCGGTGCTGCCGGCGGCGCCGACAGCCTAAGCCAGCCGCTCGCCTTCGTCTCCTCTCCCGACGCCAGCTCGGCCGGGGTCGCTTCTCCGCAAGCCACCTTTATGGGCCGCTTTGAACAGACCGCCGACCTCGACGCCCTCCACGCGCAGATCGACACCGCCGCGGCGAACGGCCAGTGGACGCTGGTGGACTTCTATGCCGACTGGTGCGTCTCGTGCAAAGTCATCGAAGCGGACGTGTTCGGCAACTCAGACGTTCAGCGGGCGCTCGACGACGTTCAGCTGTTGCGCCCCGACGTCACCAACAACGATGCCGACGACCGCGAGCTGATGCAGGCCTTCAACATCATTGGCCCGCCCACGCTCTTGCTCATCGGGCCCGACGGCGAGGAACGCCGCGCCGCGCGTATCGTCGGAGAGCTGGGGCCGGATGAATTTCTCCAGCGGCTGTCGCAGGCGCAGGGGTCTTGACCGGGCCCGCTTGCCGCACAGGCCATATACCCACAGCATTCTCAAAAGCCAAGGAGCTTCCATGAAACGCTTACCCCGCGTACTACTGACCTTATCGCTAGCTGCGCTTGCCACCAGCGCCGGGGCCGATATCCCCAAGGCCGACCTGCCCGACCCCGTGGCAGCGCTCGCTAGTCACGGCGTAGAGGTTATCGACACCTTTGAGGCACCCGGCAACCTGAAAGGCTACGCAGCGACCCTGCAGGGCAAGCCCGTGGCGGTCTATCTGACCGAGGACGGAGAGCAGGCTATTCTGGGCACGATGGTCGGCGCCCAGGGCGAAGATTTGAGCGCTGAACCGCTCGAGCGCATCGTCTCCGGCCCGCAGAGCGAAAAAGCCTGGGCACAGCTCGAAACCGCCGCCTGGGTACGCGACGGCAGCGAGGACGCCGACACCATCATCTATGAATTCACCGACCCCAACTGCCCCTATTGCCACCAGTTCTGGCAGCAGGCCAGGCCCTGGGTAGACGCCGGAAAAGTACAGATTCGCCACGTTCTGGTGGGCATTTTGAAGCAGGACAGCGCGCCCAAAGCCGCCACCATCCTCGCCGCCGACGATCCCGCCGCCGCTTTCGCCCGCAGCGAGCAGGACTACGACGAGGACGGCATCAAAGTCGCCGACAGCATCCCCGACTCGGCGCGTAAAAAAGTCGCCGAAAATAACGCCCTGATGAAATCGCTGGGCTATTTCGCCACGCCCACAATCCTCTACCAAAAGGACAACGGTGACGTCAGCGTCAAGCAGGGGCTACCCCAGGGCAGCGAAGTCAACACGATACTCGGCGGCCCCAAGCCGTAGTTATGGCGTAGTTATAGGGGGTGTTACGTAGTGATGATTGAGTGAGTCAGGAATACGCCCCTGCGCTTAAGGCCGCCCCGACTGTGCTAGGCTTTGCGTAATTTTTCCGCGATCAAATGCCTTTCAGGACACTTTCAGGAGAACACCGCGATGCGAGTCACCCAGGTCAATGAACCGAGCCAGCGCGAGGCCTGCCTGGCGCGGCTGTGCGCCGACACCTATGGCAATCAGTCGGGGCTGACTCCGCTGCTGCGCTTCGCCGGCGTGCTTGGCGTGCTGTTCGAGCAGCAGGCGGCGCGCGTGCTGGCGCTGGTCGACGACAGCTCTCAACCGCTGGCGCTGGCGCTGCTGGTGATCGATAAAGCGGGCCAGGGCATGACGCCCATGCTGCTCGCGGATATCGACACCCGGGCTAGCTCATCCCCGGCCATGCGGCTTATCAACGAGCTTGCCGAGCACGCCCCGCTGCGCGTCGATGCCCCCACCCCGGCCGCTGAAGAGCGCTTTCGTCGCGCCGGCATTACCCGCTGGTTTGACGCCCCGCAGGGGCTGCGGGTGGGCCTCAGCGCCAAGCATCCGGCCGGCGAACTCATCGACGTATCACCCGCGCTGGGGGTCGACGATGCGGCCGTGGCCCAGAGTTTCAAGCACGACCACACAGTGTTCGAAGACTACAAGCAGCGCTTTGTGGATGGCCTGGCGAACGTTCCCGCTACGCTGTAAAACGGGGCAGGCCTTTTCTTGCCCGCCATCGAGGTGTTTAGCATGTCCAAGCGTATCCAGTTTTCGCGTCCCGGCGGCCCCGGGGTTCTCGAGTTCGTTGATGCCTCGCCCGTTGCCCCGGGCCCCGGCGAGGCGCGCGTGAAGAACGCGGCCATTGGCCTGAATTTCATCGACATTTACCTGCGTACCGGGCTGTATCCCGCCCCCTCGCTGCCCTCCGGGCTGGGTAGCGAAGGGGCCGGCGTGGTCGATGCCGTGGGCGAAGGCGTAACGCATCTGCGCGAGGGCGACCGGGTGGCCTACGCCCAGGGGCCGCTCGGCGCCTACGCGCAGTACCATACGCTGCCCGCCGCCAAGCTCGTGGCGCTGCCCGACGCGGTGAGCTTCGAGACAGCGGCGGCCTGCATGCTCAAGGGGCTAACTACCCAGTACCTGCTGCGCCAGACCTACCCGCTCAAGGGCGGCGAGACCATCCTCTGGCACGCCGCGGCCGGCGGCGTTGGCTCGCTTGCCTGCCAGTGGGCGCGTGCGCTGGGCGTGCGCCTGATCGGCACCGTCAGCTCGCCGGAAAAAGCCGCGCTGGCGCGCCGCAACGGCGCCTGGGACGTGATCGACTACGGCCGCGAGAACGTCGTTGAACGGGTACGCGAGCTGACCGACGGCGCCATGTGCGACGTGGTCTACGACTCGGTGGGCAAAGACACCTGGGAGACCTCGCTTGACTGTCTCAAACCGCGCAGCCTGATGGTCAGCTTTGGCAACGCCTCGGGCGCGGTGGAGGGGGTGAATCTGGGCATTCTCAACCAGAAAGGCTCGCAGTTTGTTACGCGTCCCAGCCTCAACGGCTACGCCGATACCCGCGAGCGCCTTGAAAGCATGGCCGGCGAGCTATTCGCCATGCTCGCAAACGGCCGGTTGAAGGTTGACATCGCCCAACGCTACCCCTTGGCGGAAGCCGGCGAGGCGCAGCGCGCGCTGGCCGAACGCCGCACCACCGGCTCGACCATTCTGCTGCCATGACGCGGCGCCAGCGCGGAGGGCAAATAATGCTGCTGGTACTGATATTGCTGCTGGCGGCCTGGCTGGCGATGGGGCTGTGGCAGCGCTACAAGCCGCTGCCCGAGGGCGTGGACGTAGCCTGGCCGATGCGCCAGGCCGATAACGTGCGGCTGCTGAGCGACGAAACCTGGTACGACGCCGAGGGCAAGTCGCACCAGCGCCAAATGATCTTTGACGAAGTGCTGGGCATGATCGCCCAGGCGCGGCGCCTGATCGTGCTCGATATGTTCCTGTTCAACGACTTCGCCGGCCAGGCCGATAATGCGGGCATGCGCGCGCTGTCGAGCGAGCTGAGCGAGGCGCTGATCAAGCAAAAGCGCCGGCATCCCGATATGACGGTGCAAGTGATCACCGACCCGATCAATACGCTTTACGGCGCGCTGATGCCCGAGCACCTGGCACGGCTGCAAGACGCCGGCGTAGCGCTGGTGATTAGCGATCTTGACCGGCTTCGAGCCTCCAACCCGCTGTGGTCCGGCCTCTGGCACCTGGGACTCAATCGCCTGGGCAATGATCAGGGCGGCGGCTGGCTACCCAATCCGATGGGCCCCGACCGGGTCACCCTGCGCAGCTACCTGAGTATTGCCAACGTTCGCGCCAACCACCGCAAGACGCTGGTGGTCGACCACGGCGACGGCTGGGCGGGGCTTATCACCAGCGCCAACCCGCACGACGCCAGCAGCCGTCACGATAATGTCGCGCTGCGCTTTGAAGGCCCGGCGGCGCTGGACCTGCTGGCCTCCGAGCGCGCGCTGATTGACTGGTCCCGGAGCGCCGGGGACGACAACAAAGATGAGGATGAGGATGAGGATGAGGAAGAGAGTGAGAAGGCAAGCAAGCCAAGGGTAGATGACAAGACGCAAGGCAGCGCGGCGGACGAACGCCTGCGCATACTCAGCGAGGCGGCGATTCGTGATGCCCTGCTCAGCCGTATCACGCGCTCTGACGACGGCGAGCGGCTGGATATCGCGGTGTTCTATCTGTCTCACCGCCCGCTGATCGAGGCGCTAAAAGCCGCCCACGCGCGCGGCGTGGCCGTGCGCGTGCTGCTCGACCCCAACCGCGAAGCCTTCGGCATGAAAAAAGGCGGCATTCCCAACCGCCCGGTGGCCGCCGAACTTGCCGAGGCCGGCATTGAGGTGCGCTGGTGCCTGACCCAAGGCGAGCAGTGCCATACCAAGCTGTTGCTACACCGCAAGCGGGCCGGCCAGGGCGCGGCGATGATTCTGGGCTCGGCCAACTACACGCGGCGTAACCTGGACAACCTGAACCTTGAAACCAGCGTGGAGCTGGTCGGCACTCTCCGCACGCCGGCGATCAACGAAGCCGCCGAGCTGTTCGAGCGCCAGTGGCTATCGCGCGATGCGCACCGCACCAGCGTGGCGCTGTCGGCCGGCGGTGAAGCCAGCCAGTGGGCGCACTGGCGCTACCGGCTGATGGAGGCCAGCGGGCTTTCTACCTTTTAGCGCTTTCCAGGATTAAATTTGCCCTCATTGAGCCCGACACCACAATGCTTTAAAAAGCTTAAAAAAGACTAAAAAAGAACTTTAAGTTATATAGATAACGAAAAAGCGTCTAGTCAGAAGATTGTTCTGGTGAAGCCTGACCGTTAGAGTTTTGGTTTTATCTTCGGTGCGGTAACTTCAATGAAAACGCAATGGGCTTCTCTGGCGCTTACGCTACTTATGACCACTTGGCCGACGCTGACTCTCGCCGACACTCGCTACGAAGTTGGCTACATGCCCATCGTGCCAGATTCGCAAGTCTTTGTTGAGCTGGCCGATAAAACGCCAGACAACCCTCTGGCTGACGCCAGCATGGTCGAGTTTCAAAACGGCCCGGCCATTGTGCAGGCGCTGCTGGCCGGCCAGCTGGATGTGGCCTATGTGGGTATTGGCCCCGCCATGGTGGCGCGCTCCAAAGACGCCGACGTGCGCGTTATCGCCGGCAACATTATCAACCAGATCGACCTGGTGGCGCTGGGCGAGCTGGCCCCCTACTTCGCCGACGGCGATGCTGCCAGCGCTTTTTCACGCTTCACCGCAGATCACGGTCGCAAACCCCGCATTAGCACCTTTCCCCGCGGCTCGGTGCCGGATACGGTATTCCAGTACTGGCTACAAAACAGCCTGGATAACGCCGCCGACGACCTGGAAATGGTCTACCAGGGCGCCGCCCAGGTGCAGCAGGCGCTACTCACCGGTGCCGTTGACGGCGCCGCTATTCTCGAACCCGTCACCAGCAATGTGCTGGCCCAACAGCCAGACGCCGACGTAGTTGCCAGCGGTGCCGAGCTGTTTCCCGACCAGCCGGGGGCCGTCTTGCTGGTGCGCCAAAAGCTCATTGATGAAGACCCTGATTACGTCAAACGGCTGGTTGTCGCCCACCTCGATGCCACGCGCCAGCTGCGCGACACCCCCGAAGCGGTCGTTGATGCGGTGCAGCAATACGTTGGCGGTGGCCGTATGGCTGACGACGTAGTGCTGACCGCGCTTGAACGCAGCGGCGATAACTTTGAAGCCAACCCGCACAAGCTGATTAAAGGCACCCAGCGCATGTACGAATTTCAGCGTGACATGGGCATCCTCAAAAAAGAGCTGGACGTAGAAGGCCTGTTTGATACGCAATTCTACGACGCCGTGAAATGAGCCTTCAGTTGCAGCAGCGCCAATCAACGGGCGAATGGTGTGAGCCGCCCCGCTCATCCGCCGAGAGGCCCGAACGCGACACCCGCCAGCCGGCGAACAGCAGCGCTGCCAAGCGCCGGCGGCGGACCCTTCCGCCGCTGTTGCGGCGCAGCCTGATGGGCGCCGCGGGCCTCGTTATTTTCGTGCTGTTCTGGAAATTCGCCCAGGCGTCCGGCTGGGCGAGCCCAGGCACCATCCCCGACCCCTTCCAGATACCCGCCGCCCTGCTCGCCGAATGGCACAGCCACCGCCTGCTGCCCGCCATCCAGTCAAGCGTCGTCCACTACGCCTGGGGCTTATCGACAGGTACCTTTCTGGGCCTGTTATTCGGCGCCAGCTGCGCGCTCTCGCCCCATACCCGCGAGCTAACCGGCTGGCTGGTAGGCATTTTGCGCCCGATTCCGCCGCTGGCCTGGGTGGTCTTTGCCATTGCCTGGTTTCACATCAGCCATGCCGGCGCCGCGTTCGTCATCGCCATCGGCGTGTTTTGGGTTAACTACTTCGCCGCCTATTCGGCGGTTTCCGGGGTCGATCCCAAATACTACGAGCTGGCCGAAGCCTTCCAGCAGCACGGGCTGCTCAAACGCTTTTTTGGCGTCACGCTGCCGGCGGCTACCCCGGGCATTTTTGCCGGTATTCGCACTGGCGTCGGCCAGGCGTGGATGACGCTTATCGCCGCCGAACTGTTGGGCGTACCCGGCATGGGCCAGGAGATGAACTCGGCCGCCGGCGTGGGGGCCTATGACGCCGTCGTTGTATATATGCTGGTTATTTCGGTCATCTACATCATCAGCGATCTTGCATTCTTGCAACTGGAAAGGCGCGATTCGAACGCGCGACCCTCGGCTTCGGAGGCCAAATTTGCGCCGCGGCTTCTTCCTTATTTTCTCGCCCGGGTTAACCCGAAAACCCTTTAAAACTCATATATTTCATATGCCTGCGTGAAAAGTTACCTTTTTCATCAGCGGTGTTGAACGCCAATTAACGCCGCCCTGTGCCATACGTATCGAAACAACCCGGCACAAAGCGTGATTTTGGCATGTCCGCATTACGGACACTTCTGACCCTTGGCTACCCGCGGCAACGGGTTTTTTAGCTGCCCTGACATTGCCCTGCGTCTTTTCATCTCTGATGGCTAGGTTTCGGGTTCCGACATGATTAGTTATCCGTATTGCCAGCACAGCAACAATGACCAAATACCCCCGCTCCATTGATGACCTGAATTCATAGATTAACTCACACTGATGCGTGCAACCGCTCAATATTGGCGACAAGGTCGGTAAAGCGTTCGCCCTGGATATGGACGTGATCCTTGAGAGCTTGTTCAACGGCGACGGCGTCACCAGCTTCAACCGCAGCGATAATGGCTTCGTGTTCGGCAAATGAACTCTTTATGCGGTGGCGGACATGAAGTTGCAACCGACGATAGGGCTTGAGGATGGCGTGAAGGCGCGCCGCTTCTTCGGTAAGGAAGGCATTATGGCTGGCACGGTACAGGCAGTGATGGAAACGCCCGTTCTCGTAGTAATAGCCATTGGCGTCATCGGCTTCCAGTCGCTCGCGGCAAGCAGCGTGAGCATTCTTCAATTCGCTCAGTTCTTCAAGGGTAATACGGCGAGCGGCAAGCCGGCCACACATAGCTTCAAGTTCCGCCATCACTTCAAAGCGCTCGATCAGTTCCGTCACGCCCAGCTGGGTCACGAAGGTGCCTCGCTTGGGCACGACCTTCACCATGCCGGATGCAGCCAGTTGCTGAAGCGCTTCACGGATAGGTGTGCGTGAGCACTGATATTCGTGGCCCAGCGCTTCGGGATCCAATTTGGTGCCCGGTGGAAAGCGCCCTTCGACAATAGCATCTTCAAGTAGATCCCGCAGGCGTTGGGTATGAGACATCTTGATCATCAGCGGCTCCTTATGCTGTGCCATCCATACAGAGTGATGCCTAAGTAATGGCAGAAAGCAACTTTCGTCGCGTTTGGCAGTAACTATCTTGACAGTAACATATTAGGTCTCTATACCTGTTGGATACAACAGGACAGCATGAAGAATATCAGAGCCTAGGCAACATACTGAAGCATCGGGCCCAGAATCCGCCACCAGTGCCATGAGCCATGAGCCATGAGCCATGAGCCATGAGCCATGAGCCATGAGCCATG
>JAKDRW010000056.1 GCA_030454225.1 Vreelandella subglaciescola
TAGTTAAGCGCATAAAATATCACTCCACAATCTTGGCTTGCTACGCGAGTAAAAAGCTAGGGACCGGTGAGGTGATCAGCGGTAAAGACCGCAATGCGGGGCATGTGGTCCAGACACCCCCGACAGCCATGCTCAAAAGAAAATAAACGCGGTTTCTTACGCATGCAGTTCATCTGGCACAGGCCGGGCGGCAAAGTTCCAGAAAACTCTCAAAAAAGCGCGACGGCTTTTGTGCAGCGCCGCTAGACCTTGGCTTTGCCGCTAATCACCGCTTGAAAGCCTTCTTCGGACACCGGGTGCTCCGCATCGACGGCCTTGCCACCCAGCCGGGTGAGCGCGACCAGGCGCTCGCCGTCGCGTCGGCCGCTGCCCGGCGCGGCGCGTTTTTCTTCCCCCGGCCTGCCGTCGTCCCTGATAACAGCAAATACACAATGCACAGCAGGCTGACTAGGCTCAGCCAGCCCGATAAAATGGCGATAATAAGGGTCCAACGCATAGTATCCCTGCTGCGTGTATGGCGCCTATAGCGCCCAATTAAATTTAGTTTTGCAAAATTAGCGCGCAGCCATAGGCGGCTACTGACTTCCGACGCCCAGCCGCAGCGCTTCCAGCCCGCTCAAATCAACGCTCAGCTCGTCACCGAATAGAGGATGCCCCGTCACTTGCAGGGTCACGCTCGCGTCAAGGCTGCCGTAGGCCACGTCAGCGCTAACTTTTGCCTCGGTCGAAAGCGGCGCCAGCGGGCTGAAATCCACGCCGCTGACCGTGACCTCGCCAAGCCCGCTATCGCTCAGGCGCTCCTCAACCGCGCTCGACAGGCTGGCGTCGTAATACACATAGAGTCCGCCGTAGGCCAGACCCGCTAACACCGCTAAGTAGACGATAAAACGCACGCGCCACCTCCGCTAAAAGCGCTAACTATACACGCGCTGGCCAACAAAAATCCGCGTCACGCCGCGCAGGCCCAGCGGCGGCGTAGTCTTTCAAACATTACTCCAGGTAGTAATCGATGGTGGTCACCACGCGAACGGTTTTCTCCGCCTGCTGGGTCTGACTCATCCCCGCGGCCTGATCGCGGGCGCGAATCTGAAACACCCCTTGATTGGCGCGACGCAGCCTGCCCACCCCGGCGTTGGCATCGCGGGCAAACTGCTCGGCGGACTCGCGGGCGGCGGCGGTAGCCTCGGCAATCATCTCGGGCTTGATCTCGTTCAGCCGGCTGAACAGGTAGCTGGGGCCGCTCGCGCCGTAGTCAGACGAGAGCACCACGCCGTCATCCACCAGCTCGCTGATCGCCTGGGCGGCCTTGCGCACGCGCTCGACGTTATGGCTGCGCACGGTCAGCGTCTGATTGATGATGAACTTCTGCTCGACGTCGCCGCTTTGATAAGGGTCGGCGCCGGTATCTTTGACGCTAAGCTGTTGCAGCTCTACCGCGTCGGCTTCGATGTCCTGACGCTTGAGAAACTCAAGCACCGCCGCGTGGCTTTCGCGGGCATTGGATTGCGCCTCGTTAAGCGTCTCGCCCGAGGCCACAAAGCGCAGCGGCCACAGTGCGGTATCGGCCTTCACCTCGCGCTCGGCCAGGCCTTTAACCGTGACGTAACGATCGCCGGTGCCCAGATCGGCCAAGCCATTGCCCACCAGCGACGCGGCAATCACGGCGGCAACGCCAAGAATCAGTGCAGGAATTACTTTCATCATTTGTCCTCGCATGGTTTGCAATGATGCGGGTCGATTATACGCGCCGCTTGGTTTAGCGTTAGGCTTATAATAAACACTGCCCAAAAGGATGCCTCCCATGTCGACCCGTTACGGCCTGCTATTAAGCAGCGCACTGCTCGCGCTAAGCCCGTTGGCCTCAGCCGGTGCTGCCGATACCCCAAGGGATGAAAGCGTTGACGCCGGACAAACCGGCTGGATGCAGGGCTTCCCGCCGCCGGAAGACCGCACCATTCGCTTTACCGACGATGACTACTTCGCCCCGCCCAAACAGAGCTGGACGGTGTGCCACTTCCGCGAGCTGATGCCCACCGCCGGCGTGGACAACGGCACCGACGGCGCCCGCGAACTGCCCACAGAGCTGGATGACAAGGTCGGGGAAGTCAGCTTCACCCCCACCGGCAGCGACGACACCATGACCTTTGACGAGGCCTTTGCCGTCAACCACAGCGACGGCGTGCTGGTGATGCACAAGGGCGAGGTGGTCTACGAGCGCTACGCCGGCTGCCTCGATGAAAACACCCTGCACGGGGTCATGTCGGTGACCAAATCCATCACCGGGCTGGTGGGCGAAACGCTGGTGGCCGAAGGTACGCTGGACGACCAGACGCCGGTGCGCGACGTCATCCCCGAGCTTGCCGACAGCGCCTTTGGCGACGCCACGGTGCGCCAGGTGATGGACATGACCACCGCGCTTGACTACTCCGAAGACTACTCCGACCCCGACGCCGACGTCTGGACCTACGCCAAAGCCGGCAGCCCCCTGCCGCCGCCGGACGACTACGACGGCCCGCGCAGCTACTTTGCGTTTCTGGAAACGGTAGAGAAGGACGACAGCCAACAGCACGGCGAGGCCTTTGGCTACCGCACCGTCAACGCCGACGCGCTGGGCTGGCTGATTGCCCGCAGCACCGGGCAAAGCGTCGCCGACTGGCTGGCCGAGCGGGTGTGGTCGCGGCTGGGCACCGAACGCGAGGCTTTCTATACCGTGGACTCCATCGGCACGCCCTTCGCCGGCGGCGGCTTCAACGCCACCCTGCGCGACCTCGGCCGGCTGGGGCAGCTGGTGTTGAACGGCGGTGAACTCGACGGCGAGCAGATCATCCCTGCGGATGCCATCGACAACATCCGCCAGGGCGGCAGCCAACAGGCCTTCGCCAAGGCCGGCTATGAAGGGCTGCCCGACTGGAGCTACCGCGGCATGTGGTGGGTAAGCCACGACGACCACGGCGCCTTTGCCGCCCGGGGCGTACACGGTCAGACGATCTGGATCGACCCCGAAGCCGACATGGTCATCGTGCGGCTGGCCTCGCACCCCAAAGCCGCCAACGCGGCAAGCGACGCCACCTCGCTGCCCGCCTACCGCGCCGTGGGCGACTACCTGATGGAAGAGTAAGCCCTGCAGGCCCCAAGCAAGCTGGCGTCCCCATAACGTCAGGGAAATAGAGCAGGCCGGCGTCACCTTTGATGCCGGCCTTTCCCCTTGCCTGCTTTTGCATCAGCGCCGCGTTACCGGCATCCTCGTTCAGCGGGCAACAGTTTAGCCCCCTAACTATTTTTCGAGGCCGGCATGTCTTTATTGAGCAATACCCCCCTTTCGGTGCTGGATCTGGCACCTATCTGCCACGGCGGCACCGCCAGCGAAGCCTTCGACGATAGCGTTGCGCTGGCAAAAAAAGCCGACGACCTTGGCTATCACCGCTACTGGCTAGCCGAGCACCACAACATCGACGGCATTGCCAGTGCCGCGACCTCGGTGCTGATCGGCCATATTGCCGGCCAGACCCAGCGTATTCGCGTGGGCAGCGGCGGCATTATGCTGCCCAACCATGCGCCGCTGGTGATTGCCGAACAGTTTGGCACCCTGGAAACCCTCTACCCCGGGCGTATTGACCTGGGTCTGGGGCGCGCCCCGGGGGCCGATGGCGCCACCATGCGCGCCCTGCGTCGCGATCCGTTCGCCGGCGTGGATGATTTCCCCGAGCGGCTTGAAGAGCTGCGTAGCTATCTGGGTGAGGCCGGGCCCGGGCAGCGCATTCGTGCCGTTCCCGGCCAGGACACTAACGTGCCCGTCTGGCTGCTGGGTTCCAGCGGCTACAGCGCCCAGCTGGCGGCGCGGCTGGGGCTGCCGTTTGTCTTTGCCGCCCAGTTTGCGCCGGGCTACCTGCTCGAAGCGCTGCACCTTTACCGCAGCCAGTTCCGCCCCTCCGCAGTGCTCGATGAGCCCTACGCCATGGTCGGCATGCCGGTGATCGTGGCGGACAACGACGCCCACGCGCACTACCTGAATACCACCGCGCAGCAGAAGTTTCTCAACCTGCACCGCGGCAAAAGCATCAAAGGCCAGCCGCCGGTGGAGCAGCTTGACTGGACGCCCCGCGAGCGCGCCGCCGTCGGACAAAACCTGGGCGCCGCCGTGGTGGGTGGCCCCGACAGCGTGCGCGAAGGGCTCGAAGACTTCTTGCAGCAAACCGGCGCCAACGAGCTGATGGTGGTCACCGACGTGTATGACCGAGAGGATCGGCTACGCTCGCTTGAATTGCTGGACGCACTAGGCCGGGACTAACTACCCGCCCGCTTGACTAACGAAACGGCCGCCCTGGAGGGCGGCCGTTTATCTTGCGAGAACATCTGGCCAGGTCGTCGGACTTGATCAGCCAGGCGTTACAGGTGGGTGCTTTTATCCAGCCCTTCGAGCAGGCCGGCCATGTCGTCGGCATGCTCTTCTTCCTGCGCCAGAATATCCTCCATCAGGCGCCGCGAGGTGGGGTCCTTGTCGCCCAGGTAGGTGGCGATTTCGCGATAGCTATCAACGGCAATACGCTCGGCGATCAGGTCTTCCTTGATCATCTCGCGCAGCGAGTCGCCTTCGGTATATTCCGCGTGGGAGCGGCTTAAAAGGCCTTCCGGCGAGAAATTGGGCGCGCCGCCAAGCTGTACGATGCGCTCGGCCAGCCAGTCGGCGTGCTGCTGTTCCTGCTGAGCGTGCTCCAGAAACTCGGCTTTGGCGATGCTCGCGCTCAGGCCGTCGGCCATGTAGTAGTGGCGCTTGTAGCGCAGCGTGCAGACAATTTCCGTGGCCAGCGCCTCGTTGAGCAGGCTGATAACGTTTTCGCGGTCCGCCGTATACCCCTCGGTGACAGCGCCCCGTTCGATATGCTGGCGGGCGCGTTCGCGGATGGTTTTTATATCGGTCAAAAAGGGTTGATTCGACACGGTCATACTCCTTTTTCTCTACGCTACGTACGTGCTTGAAAGCCAACGGGCAGTGATCCCGAAAGCGTTCTCCGGCTACTAATGTGACGTCCCGTTTTATCGTAGTGTACGCCTGTTGCGCAAGCGCTGGGCACCCCTGATAGCCGCTCACTGCGCGTCGTCGATGGCCTTTGGCGGCGCCTCGGGGCAGATATAGGGTCGTCGCAGCGCGATGCTCAGCGCCGGGATAAAGGTCAGCAGCAGCAGGCCAAATGGCAGCCCGCTGGCAATCGCTGCCGACTGTAGCGCCCCCAGCCCGCCGGCGCGCAGCAGAAAAGCGGTGACCAGGCCCACGGCCGCCACCCAGAAAAAGCGCTGCCGCCAGCTGGGATCGTTGCCGTTCGATGTGAGCGTCGACACCACCAGCGCGCCGGAGTCTGCCGAGGTGACAAAGAACACCAGCACCACCAGCACGGCGACGCCCATGGTGAGCGTACTCAGCGGCAAATAGTCGAGTAGACGATACAGGCTTGCGTCGGGCGCGGCGGTGACGATCTCGGCGAAATTGGCGTTCTCAAAAAGCTCCAGAAACAAGGCGTTGCTGCCAAATACTGTCATCCACAGGAAGTTGAAAAGCGTGGGAATAAACAACACCCCGAGCAGGTATTCGCGAATCGTCCGGCCTTTCGATACCTGGGCGATAAACATGCCCACAAACGGCGACCAGGAAATCCACCAGCTCCAATAGAAAATCGTCCATTGCGACTGAGTGTCGGTGCCGGTGTAGGTCTCATTCCAGGTCGAGAGTTGGGGCAGATCGTTGATATAGGTGCCTAGATGTTCGCCCAGCGCTTTAAAGACGAAAAGCGGCTGGCCGGCGAACAGCACGAACAGCATCAGCGCGGCTGCGATCAGCAGGTTCAGCTTACTAAGAAGGCGCACCCCGTTGCCCAGCCCGCTGAGCACGCTGATTAACGCCAACGAACAAACAACGCCAATAACAATCAGGTTAAGCCCCAGGCCGGCCTCAAGGCCGGTCAGCTCGGCGATGCCGGCGCTGGCCTGGCTCGCCCCCAGGCCGAGCGAGGTAGTAATGCCGAAAATTGTGCCAATCACCGCGGCCAAATTGGCCACCCAGCCGAGCCGGCGCGCCCAGACCGCGGGCAGCAGTTCGCGCAGCGGGGCCTCAAAGCTGAGCTTGTGGCCGGCGTTGTAATGAAAGAACGCCAGCGTCAGCCCCACCAGCGCATAAATGCCCCAGGGATGCAGCCCCCAGTGCAAAAAGGTCATTTCCATGGAGACCTGTGCGGCGCGCGCGCCCTCGCCGTTATAGGCAGCGTAGGCAGCGTAGTGCTCCAGCGGCTCGGACACACTGTAGAACAACAGCCCGATACCCATACCGGCGGCGAATAGCATGCCAAACCAGTCGAGGCGGCTGAAGTCGGGGCGGGCATCGGGGCCGCCGAGGCGGATCTTGGCCAGCGGGGTGAACAGCAAATACAGCGCAAACAGCAGCACAGCGTTCATGATAAAGATAAGCAGCCAGCCGGTAGAACTCGCCATGGTGTCCTGCAGGCGCGAGAACATGGCGGCGGCGGCTTCGCCCTGAACGCCCACAAACACCAACAGCAAAGCGATGATCGCGGCCGAGACGACAAACAAGCTCATGCGTCCGAGCGATTTTTTGAACGATGGCATAATGACAGGCTTCCTTATAGCAGGCTCAAATAGAACTTATGCCGTGGTGACAAGCGCTGCGTCGTACCGATAGCGTTGAGCCTTGCCCCCAAGGCGTGGGCGCATAGCGCGGACAGGGCAATGAACTATATACATATACTAACATGGAATAATGCACTCGAGGTATTGTCCGTTCACCTATGGCAGGTTATTCACTTGCATACATGCGTGACTGTATGTATGTTACCTGTTCTTGATTCCTTGTCAAAATTTCAGTCCTGACATTCAGTCAATATACTGTTGCTGATACTTCGCCCAAAAGGAAAAACAACCATGCGCCGTTTGTTTTCCACCGCCACATCGATTGCTATGACGATGGCGGCTGTCTTGTTGCTGTCTGGCTGCTCCGACAATCAAAACGAAGAAAAAACGCAGGCAGCGCCACCGGTCAGGCCCGTTGCGATGCAGACTATTTCCGGCACTGCGCTGGGTAGCATGAGTTTTAATGGGGTGGTGCGTTCAGCAGAGAGAGCCGAGCTGGCGTTTCGTGTCCCCGGAAAATTGGTGGAAATGAACGTTGATGAAGGCGATAAAGTACAGGCTGGGCAGGTATTGGCAAAACTCGAACAGGAAGAGTTCCTGACAGCCGTCGACTCCGCAAAAGTTCGGTTTAATAAAGACCAGGCGGACTATAGGCGGGGCGACCAGATTTTCAAATCGAGCCAGGCGATTTCAAAAAGCGACCTGGAAACGTTGAAGACTACCCGGGACCTGGCGAAGAACAAGCTGTCAAATGCGCGCCAGGATCTTGATAATTCTTCACTTCGCGCGCCTTTTAACGGTGTGATCGCTAAAAAAACCGTTAGCAATTTTCGCAATGTTAATGCCGGCCAAAGTATTTATGTGCTTCATGACCTGAGTGATCTCGAAATCATTGTCGACGTTCCCGGCAAGCTGTTTTTGATGCCAGGTGATCAACAGAAGGCATTTGCCATGGTGGAAAACAGCAGCGATGTTCGCTTGCCCGTTGTTTACAAAAACTTTTCCGCGGATGCTGACTCACTGTCCCAGACGTACCGGGTGACGCTTGCCTTGACGGACCTTAAAGGTCAGAACGTATTGCCCGGCATGAACGTGCGTATTTATCCCGTCGATGATGGTGGAAAAGAGACCATCGTACGGATTCCCTTGCAGGCGGTTTCACCCACCAACACCGGAGACGAGTTTGTCTGGCTGGTGGGTGACGACGGGGAGGTAAAAAAGCGCGTGATTCAGGTCGGAAAGCTGCTGGATGATCAGGTGATTATTAAAGAGGGGCTCGCGGTCGGAGACCGAATTGTTGTGGCCGGCGTCGGTGCGCTTCAGGACGGTAGTTGTCAAGAAATCTGTCGCCTCTGAGATCATTCAGGCCACCTGTTTTT
>JAKDRW010000057.1 GCA_030454225.1 Vreelandella subglaciescola
GGGCAAGGTCGGTGGCGCCGTTCATGGCGATGGCCACGTCGGCGCCGGCGAGCACCGGCACGTCGTTGATGCCGTCGCCCACCATGACTACGCTTTCGCCCGCTGCCTGCAGCGTTTGAATACGCTCGAGCTTGTCTTCGGGGCTTTGCCCGGCGTGCCAGGTGGCAATGCCTAGCGTAGCGGCGAGTCCGGCCACAGCGCCCCGGGTATCGCCCGACAGCAGCTCCACTTCAAGCCCGCGTGCCCTGAGCGCGGCAACGGCCTCGGCGGCGTCGTCGCGCAGCGCGTCATGCAGGCGAAACCAGGCGCGCGCTGCCCCGTCTTCCGTGAGCAGCAGCCACTGGCCATCGTCGGGCGCGGCGGGTGCATTAGCGACTTCAATACTGGCGAAAGCCGGCTTGCCCAGCCGCCAGCGGGCATTATCGATAACGCCTTCGAGCCCTTGCCCGGTTGCGCTGTGAATGTCGCTTGCGACGACTGTGGCGTCGCGGTACGGCGCAAACGCCCGTGCGATGGGGTGCTCAGAGCGCGCTTCGAGCGCTGCGGCAAACGCACGGGCGCGCTCGCCGGTGAGGGTATCGGTCAGCGGGAGGGTGTCGACCAGCTGCATTTCGCCGCGCGTTAGGGTGCCGGTTTTGTCAAAAATTACTCGGGTCACGTTGGACAGCGTTTCCAGCGCATCGGCACGGGTGACCAGCACGCCGCGGCGCCTCAGCTGGCCGTGGCCGGCGGTCAGCGCGGTGGGAGTGGCAAGCGCTAGCGCGCACGGGCAGGTGACCACCAGCACCGAGAGCATGACCCAGAGCATGCGCGAGGGGTCGATAAACCACCAGACAACGGTGATGCACGCGGCCACCATCAGCAGGCGCAAAACAAAGACGTGGGCCATTCGCGCGGCCATATGGGCAAGGCGCGGGCGGCTGGCAAAAGCGCGGTCGGTCAAGTCGATAATGCTGGCGACGCGTGCCTGCTGGCCGGCGTGAGTGACGCGAATCACCAGCGGGTTTTCCATGTTCTGGCTGCCGCCGACGACGCTTTGCCCGACGCAGCGGGTGACGGGCAGGTACTCGCCGGTGAGCATCGACTCGTCGAGACTGGACTCGCCCTGTTCGATCACCCCGTCGGCGGGGACGTCGTGGCCGGGTTTGATCAGCACGCGATCATTGGCAGCGAGGCGGTTGGCGGGCACGATGCGTTCGCTATCGTCGTCTTCCAGGCGCGTGGCCGAGGTGGGCAGCACGCTGCTCAGGGCGTTGCCGCTTTGGCCGTTGCGCCGCCGGGCGCGCGCCTCAATGTAGCGGCTGAAGAGCAAAAAGAAGGTGAACATCGCCACCGAGTCAAAATACACCACGCCTTCGCCGGCGATCACCGCGTAGGCGCTTGCCAGGTAGGCGCAGCCGATGGCAATCGACACCGGTACGTCCATCCCCAGCACGTGGCTTTTCAGATCGCGCAGGGCGTTTTTAAAAAACGGCTGGGCCGAAAACAGCACTACCGGCGTGGCCAGCGCAAACGACAGCCAGTGGAACAGCGCGTAAAAAGAGTCGGATATCTCGCCGGGGGAAGACACGTAAATGGGGATCGAAAACATCATTACCTGGGCCATGCCGGCGGCGGCAACGATCAGCCGGCGGATGGTCATGCGCTCTTCGCGCTGCAGGCGTTTTTGCGCCAGATCGGGCTCGTAGGGCTGCGCGCTATAGCCGATGGCGGCCATTTCCGCGAGCAGTTGGGACAGCGCGATAGCCTGTGGATCCCAGCCGATGCGTACGCGGTGATGGGTCAGGTTGACCGCGCTTGAGTCGACGCCGTCGAGCGCGTTGAGGCGGTGCTCGATCAGCCAGGCGCAGGCCGCACAGGTGATGCCGTCGACGGCCAGCGTGGCATGGACGCGGCCGTCATCGTCGGGGTGGACAAACGTTGCCTGCAGCTCCGGGTCGTCAAATACCCGCCAGGTATCGGCTTTGGCGGCCTTGTGCTCGTCGGGACGGTCGGGGAGCTCGGTACGGTAGCGGTAATAGCTTTCCAGCCCGCCCTCAACGATGGCGTAAGCGACGGCTTCGCAGCCGGGGCAGCAAAGCGGGTGGGCAACGTCGTCAAGCGTGATATGCCACGGCGCCCCCTCGGGCACCGGGTTGCCGCAGTGGTAGCACGAGGTGGACGCGGGGGTGGACATTAACTCTCCGTAGTGCCGCCGGGATGTAGCGTAATGCCGTCTTCGGTGGGGAAGCGGGCTTCGCCGACCAGACGCCATTCGGGGTCATCAGCAGCGGGCTGGAGGCGCAAGTACCAGCGGTAGCGCAGGTTGTCGGGTCCCCGGGCCACGTAGCGGCCGTCGCGCACGTGCTCTAGCGTGAACGTCTGGTCGTGGTCATTTTCAGTGGGGAAAATCAGCTTGAGCTCCAGCGTGTCGGGGCGGCGCTCGCCTTCCAGGTCGAGGATGATGTCGCTGGTCAGCGGGTCGACGTGTAAATCGCCGGAAAGCTCAAGTTCGCGGGTGCGATCCTGTTTGGCCAAAACCATGTTAATGGCTTTGCCGTGCGCGTAATAATCTTCCACCACGACACCGTCATAATATTTGAAGGCAAAAAAAGCGTAGAAGGTTCCAAACGCGACCGATGACAGCACAATGCTGATCAAAAACCACGGCCAGAACTGCTTATACCACGGCGGCTCGACCGGGTCCGACTCAAACGTGGGGGTGGCCATCGCTATTACCTCAGGTTGCCAATAAAGCGCGTGTCACGCTCAAGATGAATGCTGTCGTCTTCTTCGGCTTCAAGCGTCAGCACGATGGTGTGGCTGGGCTTTTCAATCACGTCGGGGTCGGCAAGGATAGTGACCACGGTTTGGCGCGATTTCCCCGCAGCGACGCTAATGCTCTGCCGGTCGAGCGACAGCTCGGGAAGCCCCGAAACGCTGATTCGGTAGCTGTGATCGCGCGTGTCCAGGTTGCGCACCGTCATGCTGTAGACGTTGCTGATCTGGCCGTCGCTGGTCATTTGGTACAGCTGAGTACGCTCGCGCTTGGTATCGAAGTCGAGCGGAATACGGTCGCCGACCGCCCAGGCGAAAGCGCCGATCATGATCGCCAGGGCGATAAAGTAGCCGATCAGGCGCGGGCGGAAAATATGCGTTTTTTGCCCTTCAAGCGAATTTTCGGTGGTGTAGCGGATCAGCCCGCGCGGGTAGCCCATCTTGTCCATAACGCTGTCGCAGGCGTCGATGCAGGCCGCACAGGTAATGCATTCGTACTGCAGGCCGTCGCGGATATCGATACCGGTGGGGCAGACCTGCACGCACAGGTCGCAGTCGATGCAGTCGCCGTAGCCGGCCTCCTGTACCTGTTCGTGGGTCAGGTTTTTTTGGCGCCGGCCGCGCGGCTCGCCGCGGGCGGCGTCGTAGGACACGATCAGCGTATCGCGGTCGAACATGACCCCCTGAAAACGCGCGTAGGGGCACATGTAAATGCACACCTGCTCGCGCAGCCAGCCGGCGTTGAGGTAGGTAAAGACCAGAAAGAAACCCACCCAGAAGTACGACCAGCCGGCGGCGCTCAGCGTGGCAAGATCCGGCACCAGCTGGCGAATGGGAGTGAAGTAGCCCACGAAAGCGATGCCGGTGGCCAGTGACACGACAAACCAGGCGGCGTGCTTGGCCGTTTTGCGCCGCAGCTTGTCGGCGCTGAGCGGTTGCTTGTCGAGCTTGATGCGGCGGTTACGCGAGCCCTCGATGCGGTGCTCGATCCAGATGAACAAAAACGTCCACACGCTTTGCGGGCAGGTATAGCCGCACCACACGCGACCGGCAAAGACGGTAATGAAAAATAGCCCGAACGCGCAGATAATCAAAAGCCACGACAGCAGGACAAATTCCTGCGGATAAAACGTCGCGGCAAAGATATGGAATTCGCGGTGGGGCAGGTCGAACCAGATGGCCGGACGACCGCCGATATTGACCCACGGCAGCAAAAAGAAAGTCAGCATCAGGATCCAGTTGGAACCACGCCTGATTTTCTGGAACAGCCCTTTGATTTCGCGCATGTAAATATGGCGCCGTTTGGCGTACATGGCGTTGGCAGGGGAACTCTCGGGGGGGGCGTGATGTCCTACCGGATCCGGCGTGACGTCTTTGCTCGGGATTCTATCCATGGTGGTATCGCAGCTCAGATCAAAAAGGCAGAAAAAGAGGCGTTGCACCCAGGGCGCAAGAGCATGAGATGCGCTGGCTAGTGTAACGGATCAGGCATAAAAAAGGGTGCGGCTTCCGGCCGCACCCTGCGTTGATACACCCTTGCGCTTAGTCGTTGTAGCGCAGGCTGTAGATGTAGGCCGCGACCAGGTGAACGCGTTCCTCACCGATGTACGCCGCCTGTGACGGCATGTGGCCGTTACGGCCGTTATGCAGCGTCTGGCGGATCGAGTCGGAAATCGACTGGCCCGGCTTCAGGTACAGCCAGACGTCATCGGTCAGGTTGGGTGCCCCCAGCGCCTGGTTGCCGGTGGCGTCGGGGCCGTGGCAAGCCGCGCAGACCGACATGAACGTGCTTTCGCCTTTCTCGGCGCGCGCTTCGTCGTGGTCTTCGGCGGACAGCGAGAGCACGTACTGGGTCAGGTTCTCGATGTTGTCTTCGCCCAGTTGCTGCCAGGACGGCATCAGCCCGTTACGCCCGTTGGTGATCGTTGCCACGATGTCCTTGGGCTCGCTACCGTACAGCCAGTCGTCGTCGGTCAGGTTGGGGAAGCCGTAGCCGCCGGTGGCGTTGGAGCCGTGGCAGACCGCGCAGTTGTTGAGAAAAATGCGCTCGGCCACCTGCATCGCATCGTCGTCCTTGGCCAGTTCTGGAATGGGAACTTCCTGATATTTCTCGAAAATCGGCGCAAAGCGTTCTTCCGCCTGCGCGACCTCCTGCTCCCATTGACTTTCCTGGGACCAGCCTAACACCCCCTGAAAGTTACCCAGCCCCGGGTACAGCACCAAGTAGCCCAGCGCGAAGATTACGGTGCCGACAAACAGCTGAAACCACCACTTGGGCAGCGCGTTGTCGTACTCTTCGATACCGTCGGCGGCGTGACCGGTAGTTGCTACGTTGCCATCGGCGTCGGGCTGTTTGTCGGTATGGCGGTTGGATAGCAAGAACCAAGCGCTCAGGCCGATAGTGCCCAGCGAAATGACAATGATCCAGACGCTCCAGAAGCCGGATAGGGAGTCACCCCATAGATTGCTCATGTATTTTTATCTCCCTTGTCTTGTCGGGACTCCGCCGCGTCCTGCGACGCGGCCGGCGTATCACGGGCGGGTGACTCGTCATCCTCGTCGTCGAAGGGCAGGTTGGCCGCTTCGTCGAAATCCTTTCTGCGTCGCTTGGAGTAGGCCCACCAGGTGATGCCCAAAAAAGCGATGATCAGAACGAGCGTGACGACACCCTGAAAGTCTCCCGAATTCATAACTTAACGAGTATCCTTGAGCACGGTGCCCAGCTGCTGCAGGTAGGCGATCAGCGCAGCAATTTCCTGCGTGCCGCGTACATCAGACTTGGCGCTGGCAATTTGCTCGTCGGTGTACGGAACGCCCAGTGTTTTGAGCGTGCGCATTTTGGCCTCGGAGGCCTTGCCGTCAAGGGTATTCTCGAACAGCCAGGGGTAGGCCGGCATGATCGACTCGGGGACAACGTCGCGCGGGTTATACAGGTGTGCGCGGTGCCAGTCATCGCTGTAGCGACCGCCGACGCGAGCCAGGTCCGGGCCGGTGCGCTTGGAACCCCAAAGGAAGTTGAAGTCGTAGACGCTTTCGCCGGCAACGCTGTAGTGGCCGTAGCGTTCGGTTTCCGCACGGAACGGGCGAATCATCTGCGAGTGGCAGCTCACGCAGCCTTCGCGGCGATAGATGTCACGCCCTTCCATCTCGACCGCGGTGAGCGGCTCAAGCCCCTCGACCGGCTCGGTCGTCTGCTCCTGGAAGAGTAGGGGTACGACTTCGGCCATGCCGCCAAAACTGATCACAACCAGGATCAAGACGACAAGCAGGCCAACGTTTTTTTCAACAATCTCGTGTTTCATTGGTCTCAACTTTCCCGATTTAGGCGGCTTGCGGAGCCGGCTGCTGGCTAAGGGCCTCGCGGCGCTTGACCGTCATGTAGGTGTTGTAGGCCATGAAGAGCATGCCGGTTACCCAGAACAGGCCGCCGATCAGGCGCACAAAGTAGCCGGGACCACTCGCCTCAACCGCTTCGATGAAGGTGTACATCAGCGTGCCGTCGGGGTTAATGGCGCGCCACATCAGGCCCTGCATGATGCCGTTAACCCACATGGAGGCGATGTACAGCACGGTGCCGATCGTTGCCAGCCAGAAGTGCACGGCAACCAGGTTGACCGAGTGCATTTCGGTACGCCCGAACAGGCGCGGAATCAGGTGGTACATCGAGCCGATGGTGATCATTGCCACCCAGCCAAGCGCGCCGGCGTGAACGTGACCAATGGTCCAGTCGGTGTAGTGGGAAAGCGCGTTGACGGTTTTAATCGCCATCATCGGGCCTTCAAAGGTCGACATGCCGTAGAACGACAGGGCCACCACCAGAAAGCGCAGCGTCGGGTCGGTGCGCAGCTTATGCCAGGCGCCGGACAGCGTCATCATGCCGTTGATCATGCCGCCCCAGGAGGGTGCCAGCAGGATAATCGAGAGCACCATGCCCAGCGACTGCGTCCAGTTGGGCAGCGCGGTATAGTGCAGGTGGTGCGGCCCCACCCACATGTACACCATGATCAGCGCCCAAAAGTGGACGATCGACAGGCGGTAGGAGTAAATCGGACGCTCGGCCTGCTTGGGTACGAAGTAATACATCATGCCCAGAAAACCCGCGGTCAAAAAGAAGCCCACGGCGTTATGGCCGTACCACCACTGCACCATGGCATCGACGGCACCCGCGTAAATCGAGGTCGAGTGCATCATGGTGACCGGTATCGCTGCGTTGTTCACAATATGCAGCACGCCGATGGTTAAAATGAACGCCGCGTAGAACCAGTTCGCCACGTAGATGTGCGAGGTGGCGCGCCGTTTGATGGTCATCAAGAATATCACCGCGTAGGTGATCCAGACGACGGCCAGCAAAATATTGATCGGCCACTCAAGCTCGGCGTATTCTTTGGTGGTGGTGTAGCCCATCGGCAGCGAAATAACCGCTGCAACAATGACGGCTTGCCACCCCCAGAAGGTAAACGCGGCGAGCCTGTCGGAAAATAAACGCACCTGGCAGGTGCGCTGCACGACGTAATACGACGTCCCGATCAGCGCCGAGCCGCCAAAGGCAAAAATAACGGCGTTGGTGTGTAGCGGGCGCAGGCGCCCGAAGCTCGTCCAGGGCAGGCCCAGGTTCAGTTGCGGCCAGACCAGCTGCGAGGCAATGATGACGCCGATCGTCATTCCTACAATGCCCCACACAACGGTCATAATCGCGAACTGCCGAACTACCTTGTAGTTGTAGGTCGGATGTTCAAATGCTGTGTTCATTTTATGTTCCCATCGAACGCGGTTAGGGGGTAACTCGTGCATTTTGCCCGAGTGCGGCCACCCGCCTGATGATGCAGGTCAAGATCCGTCGAGGATTCTAGCGCAGCTAGGTCAGAAGCTGAACATGCGAAACGCTTAAGTCGGCAATATTAACGGGGACAAAAATGTCATTATGCAAGCCCAGCACCTCTTTTACGCTATCGGCAGAGCCGCTTGCGGCGGTGCTCAAAGAGGACCGTAATGCGACGGTTAACGTGGCCGGGAATGGGCTCGCCCTTCATGCGACACTTTGCCACGGCGCTGGCGAGCCATGG
>JAKDRW010000082.1 GCA_030454225.1 Vreelandella subglaciescola
CGACAGCTGGCACAAACGCCATCGCGATAACCACCGGCAAGATCAGGACAATAGCCAGCGCAGACACCATCATAATCACTACCGGCGAGACCGCGACGGTAGTAGTCAATAAACCAGCACCGATGACTCAATTTACGCTTGCTTGACCGCCATACGGTCCTTGATGCCCTTGCTAATCGGCCATCTTTTCGTGGGCGCCGAGGTGACAAAGCCCCGACAGCTGAACGGGAGTGTGTTCATGCATAAAGCATTCGAGCCCAGGTGGGAGGCACGGGCGGCAACCCATGCGGTATACAACCAGGCGACACCGCTGGAAAACCACAACCTGTATCGCGGTGATACGGCGCTGAGGGAAGCGGTAGAACGCGAACAGGCGGACTGGGCACAAGACGACCTCTGCCGTTATGGCGCGGTTTGCGGTGATCCGGAGGTCATTCGCTGGGGGTTTGAAGCCAACGAACAGCCGCCGCGTTTTGTCAGCCACGACCGCTTTGGCCATCGTGTAGACGAAGTGGTGTATCACCCGTCCTACCACCGCTTGATGGCGATGGCGTTGCGCGAGGGGCTACACGCCGCGCCCTGGAACGATCCCGGCCCGGGCGCGCATGTCGCGCGGGCAGCGAAATACTATCTGCACAGCCAGGTGGAAGCGGCGCACTGCTGCCCGATTACCATGACGTTTGCCGCGGTGCCCTCGCTGCGGCTGACGCCGGCCATTGCCGAGCAGTGGTTACCCAAGGTGCTCGCCTGCGACTACGACCCGCGCAACATCGGTAGCGGTCACAAACCGGCCCTGACGCTGGGCATGGGCATGACCGAAAAACAGGGCGGCAGCGATGTGCGCGCCAACACCACGACTGCCCACCCAACAGGCACCGGCGCATCCGGTAGTGCCTATGAGCTGGTGGGTCACAAATGGTTTTTGTCCGCGCCCATGTGCGATGCGTTTTTGATGCTGGCGCAAGCACCCGAGGGCTTAAGCTGCTTTCTGGTACCGCGCTGGCGCCGCGATGGCGGCAAGAATGCCGTGCAGATTCAGCGTCTCAAGGACAAGCTGGGCAACCGCGCCAATGCGTCGTCCGAGGTCGAGCTACGCGGTGCCGAGGGTTGGCTGGTGGGCGAAACCGGCCGCGGCGTGCCCGCCATTATCGAAATGGTGGCCATGACGCGGTTTGATTGCATGCTCGGCTCCAGCGCCGCTCAGCATCAGGCCGTTATCCAGGCCGTCCATCATGCCCGCCAGCGCAAGGTCTTTGGCAAGGCACTGATCGAGCAACCCTTGATGCGTAACGTGCTGGCGGATCTGCAGCTGGAAGCGGAAGGCTCGCTGGCACTGACCATGCGCATGGCGAGCGCGCTGGATAATGCCGATGCCTCCCACGAAAAGGCGCTGATACGCCTGGGCACGGCCGTGGGCAAATACTGGATTTGCAAACGCACGCCGGGCCATAGCTACGAAGCCATGGAATGCATCGGCGGCAACGGCGTGATCGAGAATTGCATCATGCCGCGGCTGTACCGGGAGGCGCCGATCAACGCCATCTGGGAAGGATCGGGTAATGTGCAGGCGCTGGACGTGCTGCGCGCGCTGGATAAAACCCCGGCAACGCTGGAGGCCTGGTGGCAGGAAATTCAACCTTGGGCGCAGCCGCATAAGACGTTGAGTCAGGCGGTTGATGCGCTCAAGAAGGCGTTTGCCGATACCCGGCAGCGAGAATTCCGCGCACGCTATCTGGTGGATCAGCTGGCCCTGGTCATACAGGGCGCTTTATTGCTGCGTACGGGCAACGACCGGGTGGCCGAAGCATTTATCCGCTCGCGACTGGGCAACGCGGGCGACCGCCACTACGGCACCTTGCCCACGGGCCTGGCCATTGATGAGTTGCTCAGGCGGGCTGATCCCCGGACGGATTAACAAAGCTTGGCGTTCATCCGGCCGGGGGAGTGCTGTCAAACATCATTACATGGAGGTGCGTTCAGCCAATAGACTCGCCCGGATCGTCATGTAGTT
>JAKDRW010000013.1 GCA_030454225.1 Vreelandella subglaciescola
CGCTGATTATCGGCCAGCTGATTTATCGGCGCATGATGAGCCTGGCGGTGGTTTCCATCATCGGCGTGGTCGCGCTCTACGCGCTGATCGGTATCGGGCCGTCCGTGCCGGTGCAGATGCCCGAACAGGTTGGCATGATGTCCGGCAATGCCGTATGGATCCTGCTCTTGTTTGGCTATGCCGCCGTTGCCTCGTTGTTACCGGTGTGGATGCTGCTGCAGCCGCGCGACTACATCAACGGCCTGCAGCTGTTTATCGGCCTGCTGATTCTTTACGGCGCGCTGGTCATGTTTAACCCCGCGCTTGTCGCGCCGATGTACAACACCAATCTTCCCGAAGGCACGCCGTCGATGCTGCCGCTATTGTTTGTGACGATTGCCTGCGGGGCCATTTCCGGCTTCCACGGCCTGGTCGCTGGCGGTACCACCTCCAAGCAGTTGAATAAAGAAACCGATGCCCGCTTTGTCGGCTACTTTGGCGCAGTGGGCGAAGGCATGCTGGCGCTGGGCGCGATTCTTGCCGCCACTGCCGGCTTTGCCACCTACGGCGATTGGAGCGCCATGTACGATGCCTTCGGCAAGGGCGGCGTCAACGCCTTTGTGGAAGGTGGTGCCTACATCATCAGCAACGGCATCGGCCTGCCCGAAACTACTGCGGCGACGCTTTTGACCGTGATGGCGGCGCTGTTTGCCGGCACCACCATGGATACCGGCCTGCGCCTGCAGCGCTATATCTTCCAGGAATGGGGCGAAATCTATAACCAGAAGTGGATGAAAAAGCCCGCGATAGCGACGCTGTTGGCGGTAGCTTCCTGTCTGGTACTGGCCTTTGGCGCCGGCGCCGATGGCTCCGGTGGTTTGATTATCTGGCCGCTGTTTGGCACCACCAATCAGCTGCTCGCAGGGCTTACGCTGCTGGTGGTCACGGTGATGCTGGTACGTCTGGGCCGCCCCATGTGGTACACCCTGGCGCCGCTGATCTTTTTGATGGTGATGACGGTGCTGGCGCTGTTTGCCCAGCTGAAAAGCTTCTACGAGGCCGAAAACTACTTCTTGCTGGGGCTGGATATCGTGGTGCTGGTGGCCTCGATTCTGGTGGCGATGGAGTGCGCCGCAGCGCTGAAACGCGTGCGTCGGGAAAAAGCCGACGTCACGTCCTGACGCTGTGCTAACACGCCCTGTATCCAGGAGGTCTTATGCGCGATGACGACGACCTTTCGCGGCGGAAAAAACTCAAGGCCTGGCTAAGCCAGGCCCGTTACTTTGCCGAAGAGTATTACAGCGCCCCGTATCGGGGCGCTATCGCCCGCGCCAAGCGCGACGAAGACGACCTGTTCATGCTCATGGTGTTTTCCGAGCTGATGGGCGTACCCAACCCCGTCGCCTATTACACCCTCGAGCTGCAGCCGCTGATGCTTGAGCGCTTTCACGACTGGCATCGGCGTATGGGCATGGAGCATTCGCCGCTGGACGATATGCGCTGCTGCTAACCTTTTTACAATCCCGAAAGGCCAACCATGAAACAACTTCTTGAACGCCGTCTGCTGTGGGTGGGCGGCAAGGGCGGCGTGGGCAAGACCAGCGTCGCGGCGTCGCTGGCGCTGTTGTCCGCCAAGCGCGGGCGCAAAACGCTGGTGGTATCCACCGACCCGGCGCATAGCCTGGGCGACGTATTTGACCGTACGCTTGGCGATGCGCCGCGCCGGCTGGCGCCCGGGCTTGATGCGCTGGAGATTGACCCCGATATCGAGATCGAGGCGCACCTGCAGCGGGTTACCAGCCAGATGCGCCGCTTTACCGTGCCGCGGATGATGGACGAGATGGAGCGCCAGATGCGCCTCTCGCGCCAGTCGCCGGGTACCCAGGAGGCCGCGCTTTTGGAGCGCATCGCGCGGCTGGTCACAGAAAAGGGCGAGGGCTACGACCTGATCGTCTTTGATACCGCGCCCACCGGCCACACGCTGCGCCTGTTGAGCCTGCCCGAGGCCATGGCCGCCTGGACCGACGGATTGCTGGCACACAGTCGTAAATCGGAGGAGCTGGGCAAGGTACTCAAACACCTGACGCCCAAAGGCGGACAGGACATCGCCTCGCCGTTTGCCGACCCCACCGGGGACGCCGATAGCGATCTGGACGACCGCGCCCGCTCGATTGCCGATACGCTGAAGCGCCGGCGCCGACTCTTCATGCAGGCGCGCCGCGCCGTGGAAGATAGCAGCGTCAGCAACTTCGTGTTTGTGATGACCCCCGAACGGCTGCCGATTCTGGAAACCGGACGTTCGGTGGCCGCACTCAAAGAGGCGGGGATTCCCGTGGCGGCAACGCTGGTCAATCGCGTGATTCCCGCCACCGCCGACGGCGAGTTTTTACGCCGCCGCCGCGAACAGGAAGCGCAGTATCTGGCGCGTATTGACCGCGAGCTGGGTGACTATCCGCGCCCCCGGCTGCCGATGCTGGCCACCGACGTTCAGGGGCTGGAGGTTCTTGAGGAGCTGGCCGGCCATCTGGAACAGGCCGGTTTCTAATGACGCCGTATGTTCAACGGTATGGGTTAAAAATACTCGGCATGCGCCAATTGCCAGGATTCGGCGTATTCCTCGGGCACGTCGCCGCGTAGAAACGCGCCGGGCTCGATCGGCGGATGAAGGAAGGTGCACGGGCGCGACGGGCCTTTGAGCGAGCGGCGGAAAATATGCTGGGGGCCGAGCTCATCGGGGCTATCCAGGCCCTGGGTGCCGACAATATCCATAAACGAGGCGATGGTGGCCTTGTGGTAGTTGTGCACCCGCTGGGCCTTGGAATCGACGTCCAGCGAGCGGCTGCGTGCGGGGTCCTGGGTAGCAACCCCGGTGGGGCAGGTGTTGGCGTGGCAGCGCAGCGCTTGAATGCAGCCGACCGAGAACATGAACGCCCGCGCGGCGTTGCACATGTCCGCGCCCAGAGCAATTTTTTCTACCATGTCAAAGCCCATCGCTACCTTGCCGCTGGCGATAACGGTGATTTCGTCGCGCTTGCCGACACCCACCAGGGCGCTATGCACAAACGGCAGCGCTTCGTTGAGGTAGGTGCCGATAAAGTCGGAAAACTCCGTGGGCGCCGCCCCGGTGCCGCCTTCGGCGCCGTCAACGGTAATGAAGTCGGGCACGATGTTGGTTTCGATCATCGCTTTGCATATCGCCAGGAACTCGTGGCGCCGGCCCAGGCATAGCTTGAAGCCTACCGGCTTGCCGCCGCTGAGTTCGCGCAATCGCTGGAGGAACTGCAGCATGCCGGTAGGCGTGTTGAACTCGGGGTGGCTACCTGGTGAGGCGCAGTCTTTACCGACCGGTATCTCGCGGGTGCTGGCGATCTCGCGGTTCACCTTGGAGCCGGGCAGCAGCCCGCCGTGGCCGGGCTTGGCGCCCTGGGAGAGCTTGAGCTCGATCATTTTGACCTGGTCGAGCGTGGCTTTTTGCTCAAAGCGCTCGGCGTTGAACGTACCGTCATCGTTGCGACAGCCAAAATAGCCGCTGGCGATTTCCCAGATCAAATCGCCGTTATGTTTTTTGTGGTAGGGGCTGATGGCGCCTTCGCCGGTGTCCTGGGCAAAGCCGCCGAGCTTGGCGCCCTTGTTCATCGCCTCCACGGCGTTGCCCGACAGCGAGCCAAAGCTCATCGCCGAGATATTGAGCCGCGAGGAGTCGTAGGGCTTGGCGCACTGGGCGTTGCCGATGGTCAGGCGCGCGTAGCGTATATGCACGGATTTGGGCGTCATCGAGTGCTGAACAAAGTGAAAGCCGGTATCTTCCATGTCGCGCCGGGTGCCAAACGGTGAGGTATCGCCGCTGCCCTTGGCCCGGCCGTTGACAATGTCTCGCTGGGCGCGGTTGAACGGCCGGCCGCTGACGTCGGACTCAAAAAAATACTGGCGCATTTCGGGACGAATAAATTCAAACAGGTAGCGCATATGACCAATAACGGGGTAGTTTCGCAGCACGTTACTGGTGGAATTAAGGTCCCAGGCGCCGATAGCACAAAGAATCGGCATGGCGCACCAAAGCCACAGCCATTGTGGCGTCAACACGGCGACCGCTAGTCCTGCGATCACGGTCAGGCATAAAAAAGCGTAATAAATCAGTCGTGGCTGGCCGAACATAGCGCCTCTCGTTAGTCACTGGTGAGCCGGTGGCGGGTCGTTTCGTTAGCCACCTAAGCCGGCTATAGTGCGCTTATCAGCGCACGTCTTCAATTCGCTGCCGGTAGGGGCAGGCACACAAAAGCGGCCGCAAGGGCCGCTTGGTGACGCTGATGCTAACGGATTATCCCATTAAAAGCTGGCTTGCTACGCCGCCGCCGATAATCAACAGAGAAAACAGGATCAGCCCCAGGATAAAGGGGCGGATGCCCAGCGCCTTGAGCTTCTCAATGCGCGTTTCAAAGCCCAGCGCCGCCATGGCCATGGTCATGCCGATCTGGCCGGCCAACACCAGCGCGCCCTGCAGCGCTTCGGGCAGCGTAAGTACGCTGTTGACGCCAACCATGGCCATAAAGCCGAAGGCGAACCAGGGAATGGTCAGCTTGGCCGCTTCGCCGGCGTCGGCGTTTGTTTGGGTCGCATTCTTGCGCAGCCACCACTGGCCGACAATCAGCAGGAAGGGCACCAGCAGCATCACCCGAACAAGCTTCACCACAATGGCGTTGGTCAGCGCATCGGCGCCCACCGCGTCGCCGGCGGCGACCACCTGAGCGACTTCGTGAACGGTAGCGCCGATGTAGACGCCGTAAAGTCCCTCGCTCATGTGCGTCAGCGGATAAAGTAGCGGGTGCACCAGCATGGCCAGCGAGCCGAACAGCACCACGGTAGCCACCGCCATGGACGCCGCCGCGGGGCGCGAGCGGATGGTGGATTCCGTCGCCAGCACCGCCGCTGCGCCGCAAATCGCGCTGCCGGCGCTGGTCAGCAGGGTGGTTTCACGATCCATGCCCAGAACTCGCGTGCCGATAAAATAGCCCGCCGTGAGCACGCTGGTAATCACCAGCACATCGAGCAGGATAATCTTTGGGCCGAGTACAAAAATCTGCTGCACGGTCAACGAGAAGCCAAACAGCACGATGCCGCCGCGCAACAGCCAGCGGGTAGCGAACCCCAGCCCCGGTTTGGCCGTCGTGGCAAGGCCGCGCGCCTGCGGCAGGTTGCCCAGCACCAGCCCCAACAGCAGCGAAAATACCAGCGGGCTAACGCCGCTGTCGGCGACGCCTGGCAGCAGCGAAATACCGAAGCCCGCAAGGGTGAGGGATGCGCAGAGAATAATGCCTTGCCACATGGCGGTGCTCCTTGGGTGTGTGTCTGGCGCTATTCTATGCGGCGGGGCGTTATATGGTTATCATAAAATAACTATATAACTGTTCGGTAAAACCGATAAGCCATTGCGAGCGCGACTTGCACCACCGTTACAGGGCGTATCGCCATGAGCGGTTTTCCATGAACGATTTTCCATGAGCGGTTTTCCATGAACGGTTTTCCATGAGCCATGCCGTCACGTTTCGCCAGCTGCAGGTGTTTGTCGCCGTCGCCCGGGAGGGCACGGTGGTTGGCGCCGCGCGCTATTTGAGCCTGTCGCAGTCGGCTGCCAGCCAGGCGCTGGGGGACCTGGAGCGTCAGCTGGGCGTGGCGCTGTTCGAGCGCCCGGGGCGCAAGCTGCGCTTAAACGATATGGGGCGCCATCTGCTGCCCCGCGCCGAGCGCCTGCTCGACGGCATGGCGGATTTTGTGGCCGCCGCCGAAGAGCCCGACGAGCGCCTGCGCGGCACGCTTAACGTCTCGGCCAGCGCGACCGTGGGCACCTATCTGCTGCCTACGCTGGCGGGGCGCTTCAGCGATTTCCACCAGGGCGTGGATCTACGCCTGCGGCTGCGCAACACCGGCGAGGTGATCAACGACCTGCTGCGCTTTGACGCCGACCTCGGGCTGATTGAAGGGCTCTGCCACGAGCCGCGGCTGCAAAGCGAAGCCTGGTGCGAAGACCGGCTGGTGATCATCGCCGCGCCGGGTCATCCCCTGGCGCAGCGGCAGTCACAAAAGCGAGCACAGCAGCGGCTAAGCGACGCCGACCTTGCAACAGCCGAGTGGATTTTGCGCGAAACCGGCTCGGGCACGCGGGAGATCTTTGAGGCGGCGGTGCTCAACCACGTGCCACGGCTTGCCGTGCGTATGGAGCTCAGCCAGCACGAGGCGATCAAGCAGGCGGTGATGGCCGGTTTCGGGCTTGGCTGCCTGTCGCATTTGAGCGTGGTCGGCGAGCTTGAGCGCGGCGAACTGGTAGCGTTGGAGAACGGGCTCTCGCTGTCGCGCACGTTTTCGCTGGTATGGCACCCCGAGCGCTATCGCAGCCCGCTGTGGCAAGCGTTCAAGGTGTTCTTGACCGAGCAGTGAGTGGCCGAGCGGTGCGCGCCGGCGTCAGGCGTCTGAGCCATGGCTCATGGCTCGTGGCTTAACGCGCGGTAGCCGCCCCACAGCCGGGTCGCGGTGGTGATCAGGCAGGCCAGCGAAAACAGCGCGGCAAGCCAGGCAAACTGGCCGGGAAACAGGCAGAAAAGCACCAGCGCGGCCACGGTTTCGGTGCCCTCGGTCAGCCCTTCCATATAGTAGAAGGCCTTTTGCGGGAAGCGCGGGCGCGTGATGCCGCGCCGGCTGGCGGCGATGGCAAAGGCCAGAAACGACGTCCCTGTGCCGATAAAGGCAAACAGCAAAAACGCCGCTGCCAGCGCGTTGGCGGCAGGGTCGGCCAGCGCAAAGCCGAACACCACCGCGGCGTAGAAGACAAAATCCAGCCCGATATCCAGAAACCCGCCGGCGTCGCTGGTTTTATCAGCAAGCCTTGCCAGCGCGCCGTCCAGCCCGTCGCCCAGGCGATTGAGCATAATCGCCATCAGTGCCCAGCCGTAGTGCTCAAAGGCCAAAAGCGGCAGCGCGGCCATGCCGATGACAAAGGCGCCAAGCGTCACCTGATCGGGCGTCAGCCGGCCGTCAAGGACTCGGGCCAGCCGCGCGAGCGGGCGGTGGGTCAGCGGCATGGTGAAGCGGTCGAGCATGGCGGCGTTCCTGTATTCTATAAGCCTTAAGGGCGCTAAACTGCCCGCCTACGATACACCACACGGGGGGCCGGGATGCGCCTGTTGCACACCGCCGACTGGCATTTGGGCCGGTTGCTGCACAATCTTTCGCTGCTGGATGACCAGCGCCTTGCTCTCGATCAGCTGCTCGATATTGTTGACCGCGAGCAGGTCGACGCTGTGCTGATCGCCGGCGATATCTACGACCGCTCGGTACCGCCCGCCGCGGCCGTAGCGCTGCTCGACGACGTGCTACATGCACTGTGCGACACCCGCGGCCTGCCGGTGGTGATGATTTCCGGCAACCACGACGGCGCCCGCCGGCTGGGCTTTGGCGCCCGCCAGCTGCGCCACTCCGGGCTGCATATCATCTCCGAACTGGACGCCGCCTTTACTCCGGTGACGCTTGCCGCCGGCGGCGTGGAGGTCGACGTGTTCGGCATCCCCTACGCCGACCCCGAGCACGTGCGCAGCCACTTCGGCGTTGACGTGCGCGACTTTGACGCCGCCCACCGTTACCTGCTTGAGCGCATTGATGCGCAGCGCGATCCCGCGCGCCACGCCGTGCTGATGAGCCACTGCTTTGTGGCCGGCGGCAGCGCGTCGGACTCCGAGCGTCCGCTGACGCTGGGCGGCGCCGAAAGCGTGGCTTGGCAACCCATGCGGCACTTTGACTACGTCGCCCTTGGCCACCTGCACGGCCCTCAGTATCGCGGCGAACAGCACATCCGCTACAGCGGCTCGCTGCTGAAATACAGCTTCTCCGAGGCCCGCCATAACAAGGGCGTGACGCTTTTGGACATTGACGCTAGCGGCGTGACGCATATTGCCCACGTGGCGCTGGCGCCTGAGCGCAACGTGCGCATCCTCGAAGGCGAGCTTGAGGCCGTTATCGCCGCGGCGACGGATGATCCCGCCCCCGACGACTACCTGATGGTGCGCCTGACCGACCGCCACGCCATTCTCGACCCCATGGGCAAGCTGCGCGCGGTGTACCCCAACGTGCTGCACCTGGAAAAGCCCGGCATGCTGGAGATTAGCGGCAATGCCCGGCTCGATCGCGAGCGGCCGAGAGTGAATGCGCTGGCCATGTTCAGCGATTTTTTCGCTCAGGTCAGCGGTGACAGGATGGACGAGGCGCAAGAGGCTGCGGTAACCGAGCTGATTGAAACGCTCAACCGCGACGAGGAGGGCGCCGAATGACTCCGCTTTCGCTGACCATGCAGGCCTTTGGCCCCTTTGCCGGCAGCCAGACGCTGGATTTTTCCGCGCTGGGGCAAAGCCCGCTGTTTTTGATCAACGGCCCCACCGGCGCGGGCAAAAGCTCGATCCTTGACGCGCTGTGCTTCGCCCTTTACGGCCAGACCACGGGCAACGAGCGCGAACCCGCGCAGATGCGCTGCGACCAGGCCGCCGATGGCCTGCTCACCGAGGTCACGCTGGACTTTCGGCTGCGCGGTGTGGGCTATCGCATCCGCCGTGTGCCACAGCAGGAGCGCCCCAAAGCGCGCGGTGAAGGCACTACCACGCAAGCTACCGAAGCCCAGCTGTGGCGGCTAAACGCCGACGGCGAGGTCGACGAATGCCTGGTAGCGCGCAAGGTAAGCGACGCTACGGCCGAGGTGCAGGCGCTGGTGGGGCTGGACGCGGCGCAGTTCCGCCAGGTGATGGTGCTGCCCCAGGGGCAGTTTCGCGAGCTGTTGCTGGCAGGCTCGGCCGAGCGCGAGAAGATTTTTGCGCAGTTGTTCCAAACCCAGCTGTTCTCTCGCATTGAACACCGTTTGAGCGAGCGCGCCAGGCGTATTGCCCGCGACGTAAGCGACCACTACCAGCGCGTGCAGGGGATTCTCGATGCCAACGAGGTGGCCAACGAGGCGGCGCTGGCTGAGGCGCTCGCCGCGGTGACGCCGCTTCGCGAGGCGGCCAATACCGCGCTGAAACACGCCCGCGGCGAACGCGAAGCCGCCGAGCACGCCGAGTACACCGGCCATGAGCAGCGGGCGCTGTTTGAGCAACAGCACAGGCTGGAGACCGCGCGCGGCGTCCATCTGCAGCGCGCAAAGCCGGTTGAGCAGGCCCGGGTGCGGCTCGCGGCGCACGCGCAGACCCAGTCGCTCGCGGCGCCATTTAACGCTCGGCGTCAGGCGCAGCAGGCTGCGCTAAGCGCCATCCAAACGCTCGAGCGCGATACCGCGGCGGCTAACCTGCGCCGTGAGGAAAACGCCCGGGCGCAGCAGGTGCTTGACACCGCGCGGGCGCGTCACGCCGGGCTGGCCGCGCTGCGCGAGTGGCACACTACGCTAGGTCAGGCGCTCGACCAGCGTCGCGCGCTAACCCAGTGCGAGCAGCGCAGTAAAGAGGCCGTCCAGGCGTGGCGCACGCTTCACCGCCAGTACGCCGCTGCCGAGGCGCAGCTGGCGACCATTCGCCAGCGGGGCGAAGTGCTGGGGGCCGCAGTTGAGACAGCGCAGCAAGAGCAGCAGAGGCTTGCCGGCAGCGCCGAGGCGCTTAACCACCTGAACGCTCTGCAGCGTCAGCGCGAGCTGCTGGCCGAGCACGACGACCGCCGCCCGGCGCTAGCTGAGTCGCTCAAGGCGGCTCACGCCGACGTCGAACGCCGCACCCATGACGCCGTACGCGGCAAAACCTACGCCACCGAGCAGGCCATGCGCTGGCATCAGGGCCAGGCCGCCTGGCTTGCCGGCACGCTAGAGGATAACGCGCCCTGCCCGGTGTGCGGCGGCCTTGAGCACCCCGCGCCGGCGCGGGCCGATACCGCAGTGGTTACCCAAGAAACGGTTGAAAACGCCCGCAGCGTCTATGAAAAAGCGCTAAACGCCGAGCACCAAGCCCAACAGCAGGCGCAGCTCTTAAGTCAGCGGCTTGAACAGCACGCCGCCCAGCGGCGCGAGTACGCCAATGCGCTGGGTGACTGGGCCCGCCAGCCGCTGGAAACGCTGACCCGCGCGTGTCGCGATAAGCGCCTTGAGGCCGAGCGCCACGCCGCGCTCGTCGAGCAAGTTGCCGAGCAGCAAGAAACGCTGGCTGCGTTACGCAAGGACTGGAGCACCCAAGACGCGGCGCTCAAACACCAAGAGCCCGCGCTTCAAGAGGCTAAGCGTCAGCATCAACGCTTGGAGGACGAATGCGACCGGTTGCGCCAGGCGCTGCCCGGCGACCAGCCCACCCTTGAGGCGCTCAACGAACGGCTGGATAGCGTTGCCCGCGATATCACCCAGCGCGAACACGCCTGGCAGGCGGCGCAGGAGGGCGCGCAGCAGGGCGCTACCGAGCTGGCGCGCGCGGAGGCCGCACGGGACGGCGCGCAAAGGCAGGTGGAGGATGCGCAGGCGCTGGCCCAGCAGTCAGACGCCGACTGGCAGCGCGCGCTTGCGCACAGCGTTTTCGACGCTGAGTCGGGGTTCTTGCACGCGCGGCTAGACGCCGCTGATAGCGAGCGGCTAAGCGCTGAGGTCGAAAGCTATCAGCGCGAGCTTACGCGGCTCGACGGCCAGCTGGACGCGAGCCGCGCGCGCATTGACGGGCTGACGCCGCCGGATATGGACGCGCTGAACGCCAAGGCGCAGCAGGCGCGCCTGCAGGAAGCGCAGGCAAGCGAGGCGTGGGGCAAGCTCGATGCCCGCTTTACCCAGCTGGAAAAGACCCGGGAGCGTCTGGCCAGGGCGCATACAAAGTGCCAAGCGCTGGAAGCCGAGTACCGCGTCTGGGGCACGCTCAACGATGTGGCCAGCGGGAACAAAGGCCAGCGTGTCAGCCTGCAGCGGTTTGTGCTCGGCGTGCTGCTCGACGACGTGCTGATACAGGCGTCGGCGCGGCTGGCGCGAATGAGCCACGGGCGCTATCAGCTGGTGCGCCGCGACGAGCCCACCGGCGGCAACAGCGCCTCGGGGCTCGAGCTCGACGTGGCCGATACCTACACCGGCAAAAACCGCTCGGTGGCCACGCTGTCCGGCGGCGAGTCGTTCATGGCGGCGCTGTCGCTGGCGCTGGGGCTTTCCGACGTGGTGCAGGCCTACGCCGGCGGCATTACGCTGGATACGTTATTTATCGACGAGGGCTTTGGCAGCCTCGACCAGGACGCGCTGGATCAGGCCATCGCTACGCTCAGCGAGCTGCAGATGGGCGGGCGCATGATCGGGATCATTTCCCACGTCAGCGAGTTGAAAGAACAGATGCCGCTGCGGGTCGACGTCAGCGCCGGCCGCCAAGGCAGCGCGGTAGCCATTCACGGCGTTTAACACGCGGCTAGTTAATTAACGGGTGAACTCAATGGAAACGCTGAATTTGTGGCTGGCCACCGGCCTGGGGGTCGGGTTTATCCCCGTCGCGCCGGGCACCTTTGGCTCGCTCTGGGGCGCGGCGCTGGCATGGTGGCTGGGGGGTAAAACGCCTGCGCGCCAGGCGACGGTAATTGTCGGGCTGGCGGTATTGGCCGTGCCGCTGTGCCACTGGGCGTCAGTGGCGTATTTTTCCGGCGGCGATGCGGGCAGCATCGTGCTGGATGAAATTGTCGCGTTTCCACTGGCACTTTTGGGGCTGTTAGCCCGCCGTGGGGTCCCGGCTGCGCGCCGCTGGCCTTGGCTGGCGCTGGCGTTTGCCATTTTTCGCGCCTTTGACGCGCTCAAGCTGCCGCCGGTCAGCTGGGCAGAAGCGCTACCCGGCGGGCTGGGTATCGTCGCCGACGATCTTGTCGCCGCCGCGCTTACGTGGGCCTGTATGGCGGCTTTGCTTCGCGCTCGGCGGCGCTACCGCTAGTGGCCGCCGGCCTCGTCACCCCAGACCTCTTCCAGGCGGTCATCGCGCCCGCAGCCAAAACGGTAAAATTTGTAGCGCAGCGGGTTTTTCTCGGCATAGTCCTGGTGGTAGTCCTCGGCGTCCCAAAAGGTGCTGGCGGGCACGATCTGGGTGGCGATGTGCTGATCAAAGCGCTCCTGCATCTCGGCTTTTGACGCCTCGGCCAGCTTGCGCTGGCGCTCGTTGGCGTAAAAAATCGCCGAGCGGTATTGATCGCCGGTATCGCAGAACTGGCGGTCTTCGGCGAAGGGGTCAACGTTGCGCCAGAAAATATCCAGCAGCTTGGCGTAGCCAACGTCGTCGGCGCTATAGGTGACTTTCACCGCCTCGGCGTGGCCGGTGCCGCCTTGGGACACCGCTTCATAGCTGGGGTTTTCAAGCTCGCCGCCGGTATAGCCCGCGGTGGTGTCGGTAACGCCCGGCTGGCGATCATAGGGCGGCTCCATGCACCAGAAGCAGCCGCCGGCAAAAATAGCCGTGCTGTCGCCGTCGGCGTAGGCCGGAGACGCCGCCAGACCGGCAGCGAGCGCGGCGGCAAACGGGAGCAGGCGAAAGTGGGGGGATAACATCATGGGCGCTCCTTGGGTGGCTGGGCTAAATCCCTCGCGCATCACGTCATTGGATGTGCGAATCATGTACTAGTTCAATGCTTTGTATCGTCTTCGTATATGGTTTGGCGTTATCAGATTATTTTATGCTTTGTGTTGACGTGCGCTCGGGGAAAGGCGATGATGCTTCGCAGTTGGTTAGCAAGTCGAACGTTGTCAGCAGCATCAAAGCGCCTCGAGCGTTGAGTCTGGTGAAAGTTTCTTGTTCTACCCACTGCAATTCGGGTATTTCCCGGCTCCATATTTCGCTACATCGAGGATTTTCGATAATGGCAACTGGTACCGTTAAGTGGTTTAACGACACTAAAGGCTTCGGCTTCATTTCTCCGGACGACAATGGCGACGACCTGTTCGCGCACTTCTCCGAAATTCAAGCTGACGGCTTCAAAACTCTGCAAGACGGCCAGAAGGTTTCCTTCGACGTTACGCAGGGCAAGAAAGGCCTTCAGGCTTCCAACATCAAGGCAGAAGACTAAGTTCTAAACGACTTAGCTGCTATGATGTTGGCTGCTGACTAAACGTCAGCATGCTGAAAAACCCCGCTCCGGCGGGGTTTTTTATTGCCTGTATTTCTCATATTCTTTAAATGAATTAATTTGGTTCTAAAAATAACTTTTTAGAATATAAAAGCGACGGCACAATACCCCGACGGATAACCAAAGGGCGGGTGTGATGTCGCTGGATGCTTGGACTGCCATTAGCGTAGTGCTGACGATTTTTCCGCTGATGGCGCTGTCGCGTCTGGGGCCGGATATCATTTTGCTGGGCGCGGTCATGCTGCTGCTGGTGCTGGGCGTACTCAGCCCGGAGGAAGCGCTGGGTGGCTTCTCCCACAGCGGGCTGTTTACCGTGGCGTGCATGTACGTGCTGGTGGCGGGTATCCGCGAAACCGGCGGCATCGACCTGCTGGTGCGCCACGTGCTGGGCCGACCCCGCAGCGAGCGCCGGGCGCTCTTGCGCCTGCTGGTGCCGGTCGCCACGCTGAGCGGCCTGTTGAACAACACCCCGATTGTGGCGGCCTATTTGCCCGCCGTGCTTAGCTGGAGCCGCCGTCTGGGGATGTCGCCCCGGCGCTTTTTGCTGCCGCTCAGTTTCGCCTCCATTCTGGGCGGGACCATTACGCTGTTCGGCACCAGCACTAACCTGGTGGTCTACGGCCTGCTGCGCGAACGCTATCCTGCGCTGGATATGGGGCTTTTCGATCTGGCCTGGGTAGGCATTCCCGTCGCACTTGCCGGGCTCTTTTATTTGCTGACCGTGGCGCCGATGCTGCTGCCCCGCGGCGGCGGTGCGTCCCAGGCGTTTGCCAACCCCCGGGAATTCACCATCGAAATGGAGGTGGACGCCCGGGGGCCGCTGGCCGAGCGCACGGTAGTCGAGGCCGGCCTGCGCCATCTGCGCGAGCTGTTTCTGGTGGAGATCGAGCGCGCCGGCAATATCGTCAGCGTGGTAGGACCGGGGGAAGTGCTCAAGGGCGGGGATCGGCTGGTATTTGCCGGCACGCGCTCGGCCGCCGTCGAGCTGCAGCAAATTCGCGGGCTGCTGCCGTCGCGCGACCCGCACTCGAATCTGAAAACCGCCTTCAAGGAACGCCGCCTGGTCGAGGTTGTCGTCTCGCGGCAGTGCCAGTTTATCGGCCAGCGGATACGCGACGGGCGTTTTCGTACCCTGTATGGCGCGGTGGTGCTGGCCATTTGCCGCGGCGGCGAGCGGGTCACCGGCAATCTTGGGAGCGTACGGCTGCAGCCGGCGGATGTATTGCTGCTGGAAGTGCGCCCGCCGTTTCTGGCCCGCCATCGTCAGTCTCGGGAGTTTCTGTTGGTCAGCGAACTTGACGGCGCGGCGCGCCCGGCGCATGAAAAAGCGCCGCTGGCCTGGGGTATCCTGTTTGGCGTGGCCGGACTTGCCGCCTTTGGCATTACCAGCCTGCTCAACGCGGCCGTCACGGGGGCGGCGGCCGCGCTGTTAACCGGCTGCTGCTCGGTAGCTAGCGCCAAGCGCAGCCTGGATGTCCAGGTGCTGTTAACCATCGCGGCAGCGTTTGGTGTCGGCGCGGCGCTGACCGGTTCGGGCGCGGCCAAGACGCTTGCCGATGCGGTTATTTCGCTGTCGTCGGGTAGCCCCTGGCTGCTGCTGTTTTGCGTATACCTGACGGTGGCGCTGCTGACCGAAGTAGTCACCAACAACGCCGCGGCGGTGATCATGTTTCCCGTGGCCATGTCGGCGGCGGAAAGCCTGGGGGTTAGCCCCATGCCGTTTGTGGTGGCGCTGATGTTTGCCGCGTCGACCAGTTTTTTAACGCCGCTTGGCTATCAGACCAACCTGATGGTTTACGGCCCCGGCGGCTATCAGCTGCGCGATTTTTTACGCGTGGGCAGCGGGCTCAACCTGCTGACCGCGGCGATTGCGCTGACGTTGATACCGCTGATCTGGCCGTTCTAGCCGGCATTCTTCTCGCCGCGCTCGGTGCTTTGCGCTAGGGTAGCGGATAACGTTCAAGGTAAGGAAAACTGCAATGACCCACCCCAGCGAGCTGATTATCGAGCCGTCTTCCGGCAAGCCGGCCAACGCCTGCGTGTTTATTCTTCACGGACTCGGCGCTGACGGCCACGACTTCGAGCCGCTGGTGCCCCAGCTTGATTTGCCCGACGGCGCGGAGGTGCGTTTTATCATGCCCCACGCGCCGTCGCTTGCGGTCACGGTCAATAACGGCATGACGATGCCGGCCTGGTACGACATTTTATCCGTGGATTTAGGCCGCAAGGTAGATACCGCGCAGCTGTCGCGCTCGGCTCGGCGTATCCAGCGGCTGATTCAGACGCAGATCGACCAGGGCATTGATAGCCGGCGGATCATTATCGCGGGGTTTTCCCAGGGCGGAGCGGTGGCCTATCAGGCGACGCTGACGTTTGATCAGCCGCTTGCCGGGCTGTTGGCCATGTCAACTTACCTGGCCAACCCGGAGGCGCTAGTGCTTGCCGAGGCTAACCGCGCGCTGCCTATCGAAGCGCACCACGGTACCGCCGACCCGGTCGTGCCTGAAAACCTCGGGTATCAGGGCGTTGAGGCTCTTCGCAGGGCGGGCTGTACGGTGGAGTTCCGGCGCTACGAAATGGCGCACGCGCTGTGCCCCGCGCAAATTGATGACATTAGCCGTTTTCTCGATGCGCGGCTGGGCTGACCCGTGAGCGATGCACCGCGCGGGCGCAATGCCCGTCACCCCGAGCAGATTCCGCGCCGTGGCTGGCGCGATATTGCCTGGCGCGTGCTGCGCGAAGCCGAGCAGGATCGTATCACCATACTCGCGGCGGGCGTGGCGTTTTATGTGCTGCTGGCGTTTTTTCCAGCGATTGCGGCGGTGGTGTCTATCGCCGGGCTGGTGTTTGACCCCTACGAAGCCAGCCAGCAGCTGCGCGAACTGAGCCATCTCATGCCGCCGGACGCCGCCGAGCTGATTGCCAGGCAAACGCAAAACGTGGCGCAAAGCGCGGAGGGGCGCAGCGGCATGGCGGCGCTTATTAGTTCGCTGATTGCGATCTTTGTCGCGTCTAAGGGCGTACGCGGGCTGATTATCGGGCTTAACGCGGTATACGGCGAGTCTGATCGGCGCGGCCGGCTGCAGCGCAGCGTAATGGTGATAGCGCTGACGCTTGGACTGATTGTGATGACGCTTTTGACCCTGGGGTTTATTGCGCTGGTGCCGTTCGGCGTTGCTTACATGACGCCGTCTGCGCTGCTTAGGACGCTGCTTTACTGGCTGAGCTGGCCGGTGTTGCTGATTGTCATGAGCCTGGTGATTGCGCTGCTGTACCGCTTTGCGCCGTATCGCCGTGCGCCGCGCTGGCGATGGCTGAGCGTGGGCTCGCTGCTGGCTACCGTGCTGTGGCTGCTGGGCTCGGGCGGGCTGTCGCTTTACGTACGCTACGTGGCCAATTTCAGCGCACTTTACGGCTCGCTGGGGGCGGTGGTGGTGCTAATGCTGTGGTTTTGGCTGTCGGCGTTTGTGGTCTTGCTGGGCGCGGAAATCAACGCCCAGATGGAGCGCCAGACGCGTCGCGATACAACGATTGGCCGCGAGCGACCGATGGGCAGCCGACGTGCCCACGCGGCCGATACGCTGGGTGGGGAGCATCCTTGGCACCGCCATAACGACGGTGCCGATAAGCGCGACGTGAACGAGTAGTCGCCGTTGTCGCCAGGAATATTTTGACCGTTACAGCAGCTGCTCGGCGGCCAGCGCCAGGCGCGAGCGTTCAACGCTTTTCAGCGTGATGTGGCCGGCGTGAGGCCAGTCGCGAAAGCGCTCGACTACGGCGGCCATGCCACAGGTGTTGGCGGTAAGGTAGGGCGTGTCGATCTGGCCGACGTTGCCCAGGCAGACAATCTTGGTGTTGGCCCCGGCCCGGCTGATCAGCGCCTTGAGCTGCTTGGGGGTAAAGTTTTGCGCCTCGTCGATAATCAATAGGGTGTCGTTAAGCGTGCGCCCGCGCATGAAGCTGGGCGCGCGGATCTGCACCCGCGCGCCGATCAGCTGGCGGGTGGCGCTATCGTCCCAGCTGGACTCGCCTTCTTCGCCGCGCAGCAGGTTGTCCATGTTGTCGTGGAAAGCGCCCATCCACGGCGACATTTTTTCCTCCTCGGTGCCGGGCAGAAAACCGATGTCTTCGCCCATGGGAATCGGCGCGCGGGTAAATACGACGCGCTCGAAATCGCGGTGATCCAGCGTTTGCTGAAACGCCGCGGCCAGCGTCATGAAGGTTTTACCGGTACCCGCGTTGCCGGCGATAGTGACCAGGTCGATGTCTTTGTCCATCAGCAGGTTGAGCGTGAAATTCTGCCGGCTATCGTGGGCGTGAACGCCCCATACGCCGCCGTGATGGCGGTAGTTGATCAGTAGCTCAAGGCGCGCGGTAGTAGCTGACAGCTCGCGCACGATCGCCTCGAATTCGGCACCGTTTTCGCTGTCTGTCACGAGCATACCCAGGTGCCAATGCGTGGGGATTGTGCCGTTTAGCTGGTAGAAGGTGCGATCGTCAACGCGCTCGACGTTAACTTCGACATCGAGGGCTTCCCACAGCGGTGCGTTGGATTGCTCGAGGTTGTAAACCGCCGCGCCTTCGATCATGGCGTCGCTGTCGTCAAAGGCGCGGTCGCTCAGGTAGTCTTCCACCGGCACGTTCAGCGCGGCGGCCTTGATGCGCAGGTTGATGTCTTTCGATACCAGAATGACCGAGGCGTCGGGGCGCTCGTCGCGCAGGCGGCAGGTTTCCGCCAGCAGGCGGTTGTCGGCGCGCTGCGCCAGGTGTTCAAGCGGGGTTAAGTCGTCGTAGCAGAGAAACCGCAGCCGGCCGGCTTCGCCGACGGCGCGCGGCAGAGGAATGCCGTGTTCGATGTCGGCGAAACTGGCGCGGTGGGTTAAATCCGACAGGGTGCGGCTAACCTGGCGCGCGGTGCGGGCGATATCGCGGCTGCCGTTTTTATGCTTGTCGAGCTCCTCAAGCACCGTCATGGGAATTACTACGTCGTGCTCATCGAAGTGGTAAAGCGCCATGGGATCGTGGATCAGTACGTTAGTGTCGAGCACGTAAAGCCTGGTGGCTTTCTTGTCGAGTCGGACCATCGTTGGAAGCACTCCTGCGCTGATAGCAACAGTAACGGCGACACGGGCGGGTCTTTTGGGCTTGCCGTGTCGTTCCCTGGCGTATTGTTTTTGGCCTGTTTCGCTGGCTCCTCTTCTCTGCGGGTAACGGGGTGTACAGCTAACTTATCCTTAGTGTCGGATAACGTGCGACTTTTTGCCATCCTCTGGGGTGCACGGCAAACGTAAAGCGGGGGCGAACGGCCGGCATCAGCAGAAAAATATTTCCTAAAATCGCCGAAGAGGGGATAATCACCCAGCAATCATGCGTTTTTTCAGGAGTTATTACGGTGAGTGCCGTAACCATTGAGCGTCGTGCCCTGCGGTTTTCCGCTATTTCTGCCGCGGCGTTCGCCTTTTCCGGGCTGGCGCTGGGTATTGCCAGCGGATCCATTACCATTCTTTTCGACAGCGGCTATTCGCTGATGAGCCTGGCGCTGGTGGTGCTTTCGCTGTGGGCGCACCGCTGCGTGCAACGCCCTGCCTGCGGGCGCTACCCCTTTGGCCGCCTGACGGTAGAGCCGCTGACGGTGTTGCTCAAAGGCGTGATGATCGCGCTGGTGTGTGTGGCATCGCTGGGCGCTGCCCTGTGGAGCCTGGCGCACGGCGGGCGCGAGGTCAGCCTTGATCTGGCGCTGGGCTTTGGTGTGATCAACGTGGTGGGCTGCGCGCTGAGCTGGGGGTATCTCAAGCGCTGTGCAGCAAGGATCAACGCGCCGCTGCTGGCAGCCGAGATTCGCCAGTGGCAAATGGATACCTGGCTGAGCGCGGCGGTGCTGATCGGCTTTGCCGCGACCTTTATCCTCAGCCTGACGCCCTGGGCGGCCTGGGCGCGCTTTGCCGATCCGCTTATGGTGCTGCTGATTGTGGGCTATTTTCTGCCCATTCCCTGGCGCATGGCCCGCGACGCGCTGCGCGAAGTGATGCTGGCAACGCCCGGTGATACGCTGCGCCAGGCGCTGATTACGCCCGGGCCGTCCGGCGCCGTTGCCGCGTTTTCGCTGGCGCCCGAGAACATTCGGCTGGCGCAGGTGGGCAGCTTTATGCTGCTCGATATCAAGCTGGCCAAGGATGAGCTCAAGGATGCCGACAGCATCGTTGCGGCGTTGGAGCAGCGCTGCCGCGCGCTGCAGATGCGACCGGTAACGTCGATTACCCTGATCTAGCACGTTGGAGGCGAGCCATGACACCGGCGATTGAATCTGCCAAAAAAGCCCGCGTCGCCTTTGCGACCCATGCCTACATCCACGACGAAAGCGCGGCCTCTTACGGCCTCGAGGCCGCCGAAAAGCTGGGCGTCGCCCCGGAAGCGATCTTTAAAACGCTGGTAGTGATGCTGGACGGCAAGCGCCTGGCGGTGGGCATTGTGCCGGTGACCGCGCAGCTTGGCTTGAAGCACATTGCCCGGGCGGCAGGCGCGAAAAAAGCCGCGATGGCACCCCCCGCCGAGGTAGAACGCGCCACCGGCTACGTGCTGGGCGGCGTCAGCCCGCTAGGGCAAAAAAAGTGCCTGCTCACCTATATCGACGCCTCCGCCGAGGCGCTTGAAAAGATCTACGTCAGCGCCGGCAAGCGTGGGCTCGAGATCGAGCTTGTGCCCGCCGACCTGGCCGCGCTGACGGCCGCCACTTTTATGCCGCTGGCCGTTTAGCCACGGGCTTTTCTGGTAAACTGCGGCTTATGGGCTGCGACTTTCCTGTCGACAGCCGCTCCCTTTTTCAGGTGTCCTCTTTTTTCAGGTAACCCCCGTGTCGATGACTTCCTTTTCGCGTCTGGCCCTGCCGGATGCGCTGCTGGCGAATCTGGATTCGCTTGGCTATCACAGCATGACGCCGGTGCAGGCGCACGCCTTGCCCCCCGCGCTTGAAGGCCAGGACGTGCTGGCGCAGGCCAAAACCGGCTCGGGCAAGACCGCCGCCTTCGGTTTGGCAATGCTCGCCGGGCTGGACGTCGCCAACAGCCGCGTGCAGGGTCTGGTGCTGTGCCCCACCCGGGAGCTGGCCGAGCAGGTCGGCGAAGCGCTGCGCGCCCTTGCCCGTCAGCTGCCCAACGTCAAAGTGCTGACGCTGTGTGGCGGCGCGCCGTTTGGCCCGCAGCTGGCGTCTCTTGAGCACGGTGCGCATATCGTTGTGGGCACGCCCGGGCGGGTGGAAGACCACCTGCGCAAAGGCACGCTGGTGCTGCGCTACGTCACCACGCTGGTGCTCGATGAAGCCGACCGCATGCTCGACATGGGCTTTCAGGCCGCGATTGACGACATTGTGGCGCAAACGCCCCCGCGCCGGCAGACGCTGTTATTCAGCGCGACCTATCCCGCTGAAGCGGCGCAGGGCGGGCTTGCGGGCTTTACCCGCGGGCTTTTGCATAAGCCCTGCATCGTCAAGGTCGAAGACGCCCACGACGACACGACTATCGCGCAGCACTTTTATACGGTGGCCGATGAGGCCGCGCGCTTTGCCGCGTTGCGCCGGCTACTGTTGCATTACCGGCCGGAAAGCGGCGTGGTGTTTTGCAATACCAAACGCGATACGCGACAGGTGGCAGATGATCTGAACGCGGCGGGCATGCAGGCGCTTGCGCTCAACGGGGATCTGGAACAGAAAGACCGCGAGCGCATCGTGGTAATGTTCGCCAACCGCAGCGTGACGCTTTTGGTCGCCACCGACGTCGCCGCCCGGGGGCTGGATATCGCCGGCGTAGACGCGGTGTTTAATCTGCACATTGCCCACGAGCTTGAGGTGCACACCCACCGCGTGGGGCGCACCGGGCGCGCGGGAAAAAGCGGCGTGGCCTGCACGCTGGTCAGCGATAAAGAGCGCTACCGCCTGCTGCAGCTGAGCGAGCTGCAGGGCGCTGAATACGAGGTGGAGCCGCTTCCCGAGGTGAGCGATACCCGGCCGCTGGTGGCGCCCATGGTCACGCTACAGCTGGGCGCGGGCAAGAAAGACAAGCTGCGTCCCGGCGATATTCTCGGTGCGCTGACCGGCGACGACGGCATTGCCGGCGAGCAGGTCGGCAAGATCAAGGTGCTCGCTCGCAGCGCCTACGTGGCGGTTGAGCGCAGCGCTGCCAAACAGGCGCTTGCCAAGCTTGAGCGCGACCAACTTAAAGGCCGTAACGTGCGCGCACGCCGCGTTAACGGTTAGGCCAGAGGAGCCAACGCAAGCGTTTATGAAAATACCCAAACGACTACAGCCGCTGATCGACGACGGTTTGATCAACGCGGTCGAGCAGCAGCTGATGAGCGGCAAGGAAGCCCAGGTTTACGTGGTGCGCTGCGGCGAGGAGCGGCGCTGCGCCAAGGTGTTCAAAGAGGCCAAAAAACGCAGCTTCAAGCAGGCGGTGCAGTATCAGGAGGGGCGCCGCGAGCGTAACAGCCGCCGCGCACGGGCCATGGCCAAAAAAACCCGCTACGGCCAGCAGCAGCAGGAACAGGCCTGGCTTACCGCCGAGGTCGACGCGCTGTACCGGCTGGCGGATGCCGGCGTGCGCGCCCCAAGGCCCCACGGCTTTGTCGACGGCGTGCTGCTGATGGACATGATCGTTGATGCCGACGGCGACGTTGCGCCAAGGCTCGATGACGTGGTGCTTGACGCCGAAACTGCCCGTACCTATTACCAGAGCCTTTTGCGTGATGTGGTAAAGATGCTCTGCGCCGGGCTGATCCACGGCGACCTGTCCGAATTCAACGTGCTCGAAGACGCCCACGGGCCGGTGATTATCGATTTGCCCCAGGCGGTCGACGCCGCCGGCAACAACAGCGCCGAGGCCATGTTCAAGCGCGACGTGAACAATATGCGCGGCTACTTTGCCCGCGTTGCCCCCGAGCTTGTGGATACTTACTACGCCGAGGAAATCTGGGCGCTGTACGAAACCGGCGAGCTGCACCCGGACGCCGCACTCACCGGCGAGTTTACCTTTGCCAGCCACCTGGCCGACGTCGGCGAGGTGCTGGAGATCATCGACGACGTCAAGGAAGAAGAGGAAGAGCGCCTTGAGCGCATGCGCGGTGAGCCGGATGATGACGCGCCGTCATACTGACGGACGAGCGCACGGCCGGTATAGAAGATCGGTGTAAAAGGTCGGTATAAAAAGCAGGAGACTGCATGTTGAAGCGCGTGTTGCAGCCGCTGTTTCGTTATTTTGAAACGCGGATCAATCCCTACCCCGAAGGCCGGGTCAACACCCCGCCCCGGGGGCTATTGCCGTTTTTGTGGCATTTTTCCCGGCCGTTGCTGCCCATGCTGCTATGGATGTCGCTGGCGACCGCGTTGGTCTCGTCCTCGGAAGTGGTGTTTTTCCACTATATGGGTGAGCTGGTCGACTGGCTTGCAGGCGTTGACCGTGAGGGCTTCTGGCAAGCTCACGGCCTGATGCTGGTGGGCCTCGGCGTTTTAGTGCTGATCGGGCTGCCGCTTTTAGTGCTGGCGCAGTCGCTGGTGACCAACCAGAGTATTTTTGGCAACTACCCGATGATCGGCCGCTGGATTTCTCATCGCCACATGCTCAGTCAAAGTCTGGCGTTCTATCAGGATGAGTTTGCCGGGCGCGTCTCGCAAAAGGTGATGCAAACGGCGCTTGCCATGCGCGAGACGGTGACCAAGGTGATGGACCTTTTGGTCTACGCCATCGTGTATTTCACCGGCGCTGCCATTTTGCTGTTTCAAGCGGACGCCTGGCTGGCGCTGCCGATGTTCATATGGCTGGTCGGCTACCTGACCATTATGCGCTTCTTTGTCCCGCGCCTGCGTAAGGTCTCCATGGCTCAGGCCAACGCCCGGGCGCAGATGACCGGCCGGGTGGTGGACAGCTACAGCAATATTCAGACCATCAAGCTGTTTGCCGACGCCCGCCACGAGCAGGGCTATGCCCGCCAGGCCATGGAAGGCTTCATGACCACGGTGCACAATCAGATGCGCCTGGTGACGCTTTTGAGCGTGTGTTTGACGCTGCTCAATACGCTATTGCTGGTGGGCATGGCGGCGACGGTGCTCATCGCCTGGTATACGCAAGTGATCTCGCTTGGCGTGCTGGCCATTGCCATCGCGCTGGTGATGCGCGTGCGCTTCATGTCCGACTGGATTTTGCACGAGGTGGCGCGACTGTTCGAGAACATCGGCACCGTGCAGGACGGCATGAACACCATCGCCAACAAGCCCCAGGTGCAGGACACAGCGGATGCCCGCGAGCTTGCCGTGCCCGAAGGCGAAATCCGCTTTGATCAGCTGCTCTTTGGCTACGTTGAAGCCGCCGGCGACTACAAGGCGGTGTTTGACGGGCTCGACCTGACCATTGCCCCGGGGGAAAAAGTGGGGCTGATTGGGCGCTCCGGCGCGGGCAAGTCGACGCTTGCCAATCTGCTGCTGCGCTTTTTTGACCTTCAGGGCGGTGAAATCCGTATCGACGGCCAGAATATTGCCGAGGTCACCCAAACATCCTTGCGCCATCAGATCGGCATGGTGACCCAGGACACCTCGCTTTTGCACCGCTCGCTGCGCGACAACATCCGCTACGGCACGCCCGACGCCAGTGACGAAGCCGTTTGGGCCGCGGTGCGCCAGGCTCACGCCGACGACTTTATCAACGACCTGGTCGATCCCGAGGGGCGCCGCGGGCTGGATGCCCACGTCGGCGAGCGCGGGGTCAAGCTCTCCGGCGGGCAGCGCCAGCGCATCGCCATTGCCCGAGTGCTGCTCAAAAACGCACCGATTCTGGTGCTCGACGAAGCCACTTCGGCGCTGGATTCCGAGGTTGAAGCGGCGATTCAGGAACAGCTCGAGCACCTGATGCAGGGCAAAACGGTGATCGCGATTGCCCACCGGCTGTCGACCATTGCCATGCTCGACCGCCTGCTGGTGGTCGATGACGGCCAAATTATTGAAGCCGGCAGCCACCGCGAGCTATTGGCCCAAAACGGCATCTATGCGCGGCTGTGGAAACGCCAGTCGGGCGGGTTTATCGGCCTGAATGAAGAGGGTCTGAACGAGGTAGAAGAGGGCGCCTAGGCGTCCGCGAATAAAGGTTGCCAGATCTCGGCATAAAGCGTGCTATGTTGCCTGCATAGCCGGTGAACGAGGGCAGTTGAATGGCGGCGACACAGGCTTCACCCCATGCAGATGATGGCCCGGGCGCTGGCCATGAGCTTTCGACACTCGCGGACTTTGTTCCGCCGGGGCTGACCCGGGCGAACCAGTGGCAGCGCTCGTGGCGTGCCGTCGGGCGCTGGATGTCCCGGCGTGAAAGCACCAAAGCCCGCTCAGCGCGCGAACAGACGCTTGCCCGGCCGAGTGGTGAACGTCTGGCCCGCTGGCTGTTGCCCATGGACTGGGCGCCGCTGGCGCAGGCGCTGCAGCAACGGCTGGATCTTGCCGCCCACCCCGTCACTTTCCTGATTACCCCACCTTACGGCGGCCACGCCCTGGCCATCGAGCATTTCGCCGATGCCGAAGGGTTGACGCGACTGGCCGCGCCCTCGAAAACGGCGCTGCTCAGCGGCGATATTACCTGGATGCATTCGCTTTCCGCGCAGTCGCGCTGGGCGATACCCGCGCTTGAGCGGCATTTTTTACGCCGCGTGGACGGCCTGCAGAGCGTGCGCGAGTTTCTCGAACGTGCCCAAAGCGGCGCGCTAGGTAGCGGCGTGATCGGCTGCGACAGCTGGAGTTACGCCTATCTGCAGCAGGCGGTCGGGCTTGACGGCGCGCCGGCGTTAACGCCCCGGGCGCTTGACGGCAAGGCCTTGGGCGACCTGCTGGCGGCCCGGCTAAGCCCGCATTGCCCGACACTGCTGAGTAGCCGCACCCAGGCGCCGCTGCTGCCCGACGCCAGCGGCGCCGGGGGCGATACTCGAGCGCTGCAGCGTTTGGCCGCCAACTGCCGCGGGCATTCGGGACTTGCCTGGCAAAGTTTTCAGGCCAGCCTGCGCGAGCCGGGAGCCGATGACCAGCCGCCCGATGCGGTGCTGTGGTATGTGCTCATGCAGGGCGATGCGGCGCTTCCCGCCGACGCGGACGATACGCTGCTGCTGGTACTGCACGCGCTGCTGCTGCATGGCGGTCTCGACGATGACTCGCTGTGCCAGGTGCTGCCGTTTTCTCGCCACGAAACCGTTCACACGCGGCTTAAGCTTACGCGCCGGGGCGTGCTGTGCGAGCGCGAGCGGCGCTTTCAGGTTGCACCGCTGTGTTATACCGGCGTACGCCAGCTGTTGGCTGAGCGGCATTATCTGGTGGATGCGCTGTAACCCGGCGTGCCGCTGAAAACACGCGTTGGCGGGGAGGCTTTTATGGACGACGCTGCAACGGGGCAATACGCGAAGCTGTTCAACGATCTTGACAGCGAAGCACTGATCACGCTGGGCGTGGTGCTTGGCGCCACCATATTGCTGATCATACTCTCCCAGCGCGGGCTTAACTGGCTGGCCAACCGGCTGCACGGGCAGGCGCGTTTTCGCACCTTTGCCCTGGTGCCGGTCACGCGGCTGCTCATTTTGGTGGCCGCCCTGGTGATTAGCGTGCCGATCATCATCAAGCCGTCGCTGGGCAACATGATCGCGCTGCTGGGGGTGGCGGGGCTGGCCATCGGCTTTGCGCTCAAGGATTACGTCAGCAGCCTGATTGCCGGCGTGGTCTCGGCGGTCGAAATGCCGTATCGCCCGGGCGACTGGGTGGAAATCGATGGCGTTTACGGCGAGGTCAAACACGTGGGGCTGCGCACCGTCGACGTTGTCACGGCGGATGATGATCTGGTCGCCATACCGCACTTGAAGCTGTGGGACTCCGCGATCTACAACGCCAATAACGGCGGCGTCAGCCTGCAGTGCGTGGCCAGTTTCTACCTGCATCCTGAACACGAAGCGGAATGGGTGCGCACGGCACTGCGCGACGTGGCGCTGACCAGTGCCTACCTCCGGTTCGGCAAACCGGTCGTGGTGGTGGCCGAAGAGCAGCCGTGGGGGACGCACTACCGCATTCGTGCCTATCCCCTCGACCCCCGCCAGCAGTTCGACTTTGTCACCGATCTGACCGTGCGCAGCAAAGCGGTGCTTAGCGCCGCGGGCATCCGGCCGGCGCTGTTACCGCCGGATGCCGCGCTGCCCGCTCGCCACCGCCATTAGACCTCTTCGGGAAACTCGGCGCTGTGGTAAATATTCTGCACGTCGTCGCAATCGTTGAGCATCGCCATCAGCTTCTCCAGCGCCGCCACGTCGTCGCCTTCGATGGGCGTGGTGGTCTGGGGTAAAAACTGGATATCGTCGGCCTCGAAGTCCAGCTCGCCGAAGGCGTCCACCAGCGCCTGGCGCGCCTTGGCGTACTCGGTGTGCGGGGCAAACACGGTAATCTGGCCGTTTTCGGCCTCGATGTCGGTGACGTCGACGTCGGCTGCCATCAGCGCTTCCAGCACGCCTTCCTCGTCGTCGCCGGCAAAGGCAAAAATCGCGCAGTGGTCGAACATGTGGCTGACGCTGCCCTGGGTACCGATCTTGCACTTGGCTTTGGTAAAGCAGCCACGCACGTCGCCAATGGTGCGGTTGGGGTTGTCGGTCAGGCATTCGACGATAACCATGACGTTGCCCGGGCCAAAGCCTTCGTAGCGCGCCGGTGAGTAGTCCTCACCGCCGGCGCCGGCGGCCTTGTCCAGCGCCTTGTCGATGACGTGGGCGGGCACCTGGTCTTTCTTGGCGCGGTCCAGCAGGCCGCGCAGCGCCAGGTTGTTGTGTGGGTCAGGGCCGCCGGATTTGGCACAGACGTAAATCTCGCGCCCGTACTTGCTGTATACCTTGGTTTTGGCGTCGGCCGTTTTGGCCATGGATTCTTTACGGTTCTGAAAAGCCCTACCCATGTCGTCATCCTGTGTTGGTCGTTGGCCACACGGCACTCAAGCGTGCGGCAGGTGAAACAAGCGCCCCTGAGTACGGAGCGGCGCGTCAGTATAGCAAAGAGTGCGCCCGATATTGCACGGCGTGCCGGAGCAGGGTTCCGGCGCGGCGGCGGAGTGCTTGTTGGGAATCGGGCAATGGGCTAAGGTCTGGCCTGCATGACACGGGGTGTCCCGCCAAACGCGGGGCTGAGACAACACCCGACGAACCTGATCCGGATAATGCCGGCGAAGGGATGTCAGCGAGCGTTCGTTTGAGCGCTCGGCGTGCGTCCCTCGTCTTTTGCTTTCTCATCACAAGGGCCACGCCATGAGTACCTCGACAGCTTCTGCCATTTCCTCTTCTCCCGCTGCGCTGCCGCTTGACCAGCAGGTGGTGCTGGTAACCGGCGCTGGTCGCGGCCTGGGCGCCAGCCTTGCGCGCGCGTTTCTCAATACCGGCGCGCGGGTTGTCGTCAACTATCGTAACAGCGCCGCCGGCGCCGAAGCCGTAGCCGCCGAGGCGCCCGACCGCGCGCTGGCCGTACAGGCCGACGTCTGCGACGCCGCGGCCGTCAAGGCCATGCTGGCCGCCGCGCGCGAGCACTTCGGTACGCCGGTGACGACGATAGTCAACAACGCGCTGCCGGATTTTTCGTTCAACGGCAACGCCCGTCCGGACGCCGACGCGCTGACCTGGGAGCACCTTGAACAGCAGCTGAAAGGTGTGAATCAGGGTGCGCTAAACGCCATTCAGGGCGCGCTTTCCGGCATGCGCGAGCAGGGGTTCGGGCGCATCGTCAACGTCGGCACCAACCTGTTTCAAAATCCCATCGTGCCGTACCACGACTACACTGCCGGCAAGGCCGCGCTGCTCGCGCTGACGCGCACCTTCGCCCACGACCTGGGGCCGGACAACATTACCGTCAACATGATTTCCGGTGGGCTGTTGCGCACCACCGATGCCTCCGCCGCCACGCCCGACGCAGTGTTTGAGCTGATCGCCGCCAACACGCCGCTGCGCCGGGTGGTCACGCCCGACGAGTTTGCCGACGCGGCGCTGATGTTTGCCTCGCCCTGGGGGCGGGCGATCACCGGCCAGAATCTGGTGGTCGACGGCGGACTGGTGAAAGACTGATGGCTTCCAGCATGCACTTGAACCTGTTCATCATGGGCTGCGGGCACCACCGCGCCGCCTGGCGCCACCCGGATTCTTCCGCCGAGCGGATGGGCGATATCGGCTACTTTGAGTCGCTGGCGCGTACCGCCGAGCGCGGCAAGTTTGACGCCGTGTTTTTTGCTGACGGCCACGCCGCGGGCAATGTCGCCGGCGGGCCGCTGTGGTTTCTGGAACCCTTGACTGCGCTTTCCGCCATGGCGCGTGCCACCGAGCACATCGGCTTGATTTCGACGGTATCCAGCACTTTCTACACGCCGTTTCACGCCGCGCGAATGCTGGCCTCGCTGGATCATATTTCCCGCGGGCGGGTGGGCTGGAACCTGGTGACCTCGATGTTTGACGCCGAGGCGCGCAACCATAACTACACGGCGATGCCGCCCCACGCCGAGCGCTACGCCCGCGCCGAAGAGTTTGCCAGCACGGTGCTGGCGCTGTGGGACAGCTGGGATGATGACGCGCTGCGCCTTGACCGCGCCGGCCAGTTCGCCGACCCCGATAAAGTGCGCCCGATCCACCACCGCGGCGAGCACTTTTTGGTCGATGGCCCGCTCAACGTGCCGCGCCCGCCCCAGGGGCGGCCGGTGCTGTTTCAGGCCGGCGCCTCCGAGCCGGGCCGTGATTTGGCCGCCCGCTACGCCGAGGCGATCTACGCCGTGGCCTATGATCTGAAATCCGCTCAGGCCTACTACGGCGACATTCAGGCGCGGGTCGCCGCTGCTGGCCGCCCGCCGGTGGCGATCATGCCGGGGCTGGTGACCTACGTGGGAGCGACTGAGGAAGAAGCCAAGGCCCGTCAGCGCGAACTCGACGAGCTTCTGCCCACGGCGGATTCGTTGCATCAATTAAGCCAGTTTATCGGTCAGGATTGCAGCGGCTGGGCGCTGGATGCGCCGGTGCCCGATCTGCCGCCGCTTGAGGACTTCACCGGGCCCAAGGGGCGCTACGCGACCATTCTGCGCATCATCGAATGCGAAAAGCCGACCCTGCGCCAGCTGCTCGGGCGGCTGGCAGCGGGCGGTGGCCACTGCACCATGGTCGGCACGCCGGAAAGCATTGCCGATGAAATGCAGCGCTGGGTAGAGCAGGGTGGCGCCGACGGCTTCAACCTGATGCCCCCTGCGCTGCCCTCAAGCATCGAGGATTTTGTCGAGCAGGTGGTGCCGGTGCTGCAGCGGCGCGGCCTGTTCCGCCGGGAATATACTGCTAGCACCCTGCGTGGGCATTTGGGACTCGAACGGCCGAGGGCATAAAGCACAGAGGGGCAGCCTTGCGGCCGCCATCACCCGGCGCAGCCGGCCTCCTACGACAACCGGCGTATTGCCATATTCCCCGTAGGAGGGCGGCTCCGCCGCGCGACGGCATCCCCACCGAGAGCCTATATAACGCCCTCTTACGATTGCCGGCCGAAGCGGCGTACCAGCGTGCCCAGGCTTGAAAAGTCGTAGTGTTTCCGGGCGGGCATTACGCGCATGAGTATCAGCGAGACGGCCACCGGCACCAGCGCGGCGAGCAGAAAGCTTTCCAAAAGCGTCTCGGTGCCGGCGCTGGGCGCGGGGAACATGGCAAGCCCCGCGACCAGCCCGCAGGCGGTGCTGATGACCGCGTTGCGTCCGTCGTAGCGGCGGTTAAATAGCCCGAAAAACACCGGAAACGCCGCCGCCGAGCACAAGAGATCAGCCAGCAGAAACAGGTAGAGCACGCTGAACCCCTGAGAGGCCACCCAGGTAATCGGCACCGCTGCGGCAACGATCAACCAGCGGGCCAGGCGCATCAGCGTCGATTCGCTGGCGCCGGGCAGCAGGCGGTGCATATCCACCGCAATAATGCTTGAGGTGGCGTTGATGGTGGAGTCGGCGCTGCTCATCACCAATGCCAGCCCCAGCGGAATCAGCGCCAGCGCAAACCACAGCGGCACCTTGGCCAGCAGCACGCTGAACAGCGCCACCGAGCCGTCGCCCTCCAGATCGAGCCCCACAAACGCCAGGCCGAAAAGTCCCATCAGGATAATCACCGGCAGGTTAAAAAGCCCGCTAATCCAGAAGCTTTTGCGCAGCACGCGAACGTTTTTGGCCGCGTAGATGCGCTGCCAAGTGCCCTGATAGAAAAGCCCGGTCAGCACCACGGCGATAAAGAACGTCAGCCCTCCGCGTATGCCGCTGGCGGCGGTAATATCCAACAGCTCGGGGGCGTTTTGCGCGAGTCCTTCAAGCGTCGGCGTGGCGCCGCCGGCGGCCTGCCAGCCGAAGATCAGCAGCAATGCCAGCAGCGGCAGAATCACGACCATCTGCACCTTGTCGGTAAAGATCGAGGCGCGCAGGCCGCCGTAAAAGGTGTAAATCACGGTGGCGAACATCACTACGCTGGCGGTCAGCCACAGCGGAATCGGCGCCAGCAGCGTGACCATAAAGGCCACTGCGGTAAGCCCCGCCGTCAGCGCAATAAACAGGTAGAACAGCATGATCGACAGCGTAAAGGCATACATGATGCGCCCGTAGCGGTGGAACACGAACTCGGTCAGCCCGTGGCCTTCGGGGATCAATTCGCGCATGCGCCGCCCCAGCGGAATCATGATCAACGGCGGCGCCAGGGAGCCCAGCGCATAGCCCAGAATAGCGCCAACGCCGCCCCAGGTCGCGGCCTGGGCGGGGCCGAACAGCACCCAGGTACCAAGCGATGTGGCCAGCAAGGTAAGCACGGTAGCGCGGGTGTTCTGTGAGTTGCGCGCGGAGATGTAGTCGTCTAAATCATCGCGGTGGCGGCGGGCATAGAGCAGGCCGGGCACGGCAAACACGACGGCGCACAGCACAAGCCAAAGTGCCGTCCAGGTGGGGTCAAGCTGCATGGTGGTACGTCCTCTTTCCTTGTGACAGCCAGGAGATCGCGGAGGCAGTTCAGGCGAGTGTCGCGATGAGGTGCGACAAGGAAGAGGAGCGTCTGGCGTATGTATTCCTTCCCTTCGCCGGAATGACCCGGATCAGGTTCGAAGGGTTACCGTCGCAAAAGCGGCGGATTCTCAGCCCGTTAAGGCACCCCCAGGAGAAGCTCAAGCCTAGGCAGGCGGGGCGGTCATGTCAAACTAACGTCGACTATCGAAGACATAGCGCACTTCTTAGCCTGAAACGGCTACGCTATGACTCTGTATTTGTACGGCTCAGTCGTTATACAGCCCAGCCGTTATACCGCCAATCAGGAGGCGCTACCGTGTCCGACGATAAACGCAAGCCCACTACCACCGATGCCGGCATTCCCGTGGCCAGCGACGAGCACTCGCTGACGGTCGGCCCCAACGGGCCCATTGCGCTGCACGATCACTACCTGATCGAGCAGATGGCGACCTTCAACCGCGAGCGTATCCCCGAGCGTCAGCCCCACGCCAAGGGCAGCGGCGCCTTTGGCCACTTCGAGGTGACCGAGGATGTCAGCCGCTATACCAAGGCGGCGGTGTTTCAGCCGGGGATGCAAACCGAGGTGGTGATGCGCTTTTCGACGGTTGCCGGCGAGCGTGGCAGCCCCGACACCTGGCGCGACCCGCGCGGCTTCTCGATCAAGTTCTACACCAGTGAAGGCAACTACGACATGGTGGGGAACAACACGCCGGTGTTCTTCATCCGCGACCCGATGAAGTTCCAGCACTTTATCCGCTCGCAAAAGCGCCGCGCCGACAACAACCTGCGCGATAACGACATGCAGTGGGATTTCTGGTCGCTGTCGCCGGAGTCGGCCCACCAGGTCACCTGGCTGATGGGCGATCGCGGGATTCCCAAAACCTGGCGCCACATGAACGGCTATTCCAGCCACACTTACATGTGGGTGAACGCCGACGGCGAGAAGTTCTGGGTGAAATACCACTTCAAGACCGATCAGGGCGTCGAGTGCCTGACCCAGGACGAGGCCGACCGGCTGGCCGGCGAAGACGGCGACTACCACATGCGCGACCTTTACACCTCGATCGCGCGCGGCGACTGCCCGAGCTGGACGCTGCACATGCAGGTCATGCCGTTTGCCGAGGCCGAGACCTACCGCTTCAACCCGTTCGACCTGACCAAGATCTGGCCCCACGACGACTATCCGCTGATCAAGGTTGGCAAGCTGACCCTGGATACCAACCCCACGGATAACCACGCCCAGATCGAGCAGGCGGCGTTCGAGCCCAATAACCTGGTGCCCGGCATCGGCATCAGCCCGGACAAGATGCTGCTGGGACGCGTGTTCGCCTACGCCGATGCGCACCGCCACCGGCTGGGGGTGAACTACAAGCAGATTCCGGTCAACGCGCCCAAATCGCCGGTCAACAGCTACAGCAAGGACGGCGCGATGCGCATGCACCCCGTGTCCGATCCGGTGTACGCGCCCAACTCCAAGGGCGGCCCCCAGGCCGACGGCGAGCGCTACCCGACGGATTCCACGTGGGAATCCAGCGGCGATATGGTACGCGCCGCCTATACGCTGCGCCGCGATGACGACGACTTTGGCCAGGCCAACGCGTTGGTCAACGAGGTGATGAACGCCGACGAGCGCGGCCGGCTGGTGAATAACGTGGTCGGCCACTTGTCCGGCGGTGTCACCGAACCGGTGCTGGAGCGCGCTTTTGAGTACTGGCGCAACGTCGACGCCGATATCGGCGAGCGTATTGCCCAGGGCGTGCGAGCGAAAAACGCCTAGCGTACCCTGTGCTTATTGGCTGTAGCTGAAAAGCTGCACAAGCCCGCCCGCTGCACGCTGGCGGGCTTTTTGTGTCGGTACCGTTCTGGTGCGTTTAGTCAGCACGATGTGGTTAATACTCGGGCCGCGGCGCATACTCATAGGCGCTATAATCAGCGGATGGCTATCATTAACGGATAGTTTTAATCAGCGGATAGTTTTAATCAGCGGACAGTTTTGATCAGCGAATAGCGCAAGCCAACAGCACAAGAGGGCAGGGTGGAACGTAGTCAAGGCAGGGTGGAACGTAGTCAAGGAGAGGAGCGGCGCTTTTGTCGGGCGTTGGAGGAGCTGTCGCCGGCGTATTTCGGCATGGTCATGGCCACCGGTATCGTATCGTTGGCGGCGCACTTCATGGGCCGGCCGGTGATCGCCGGCGTTTTGCTGGCGCTCAATCTGGTGGCGTACCCGCTGCTGTGGGCGCTTTATGCGCTGCGCCTCTGGCGCTTTCCGCGGCGAGTGCTGAGCGATCTGACCAGCCACCAGAGCGCGTCAGGGTTTTTTACCCTGGTGGCGGCGTCCTGCGTGCTGGGCAGCCAAAGCCTGCTGCTGATGGGCTGGTACCGGTTCGCGCTGGCGCTGTGGGGCGTGGCGCTGGTGCTGTGGCTGGCGCTGACCTACACCATTTTTACCGCGTTCACGATTAAAGCGGAGAAGCCGGCGTTTGAAAAAAGCATCAGCGGCGGCTGGCTGCTGGCCGTGGTGGCCACCCAGTCGATTGCGCTGCTGGGCGCGCTGGTGGCGGCCCACATGCCGCCGCTTTACCGGCTGGAAGTGAACTTCCTTGCGCTATCCATGTGGCTATGGGGCGGCATGCTGTACATCTGGATGATGTCGCTGATTTTTTATCGCTACAGCTTTTTCCATTTTTCGCCGGGCGATCTGGCGCCGCCGTACTGGATCAACATGGGTGCGATGGCGATTTCGACGCTGGCCGGCGCGCAGCTTATCCTTAACGCCCCGGACGCGCCGTTTCTGCTCTCGCTGCGCCCGTTTCTCAAGGGCTTTACCGTGTTTTACTGGGCCACCGGCACCTGGTGGATTCCCATGCTGCTGATTCTGGCGGTGTGGCGCTACGTTTATAAACGTTTTCCGCTGCGCTACGACCCGCTTTACTGGGGCGCGGTGTTTCCGCTGGGCATGTATGCGGCCAGCACCCATAATATGCAGCGCGCGCTTGCCATGCCGTTTCTGGATACGCTGGCCACGGTGTTTTTATACGTTGCCCTGACCGCCTGGGCGGTCACGTTTTACGGGCTGTGCCAGCGCATTATCAGAATGCTGGCGCGCTGCGCTGACCGTTAGCAGGAGCCAAATATGCCGCTGTCGCTGTGGCTGTCGCTGGCCGCGATTTGTGCCGCCGGGGCGATGTCGCCCGGGCCCAGCCTTGCGCTGGTGCTGCGCCATACGCTGGGCGGCGGGCGCCTGCCGGGGGTAACCGCGGGGCTTTTTCATGCGCTGGGGGTCGGGTTTTATGCGCTGTTGACGGTGCTGGGGCTGGGCGCGCTGACGGCGCGTTTTCCGCTGGCATTTGAGGCCATTACCGTGGCCGGTGCCGGGTATCTGGCGTGGCTTGGCGTCAAGGCGCTGGGGGCCGGCAAGGCCGACGCGTTGACGCCAGGCGCGGTAGTAACCACGCGGCGTCAGGCCGCGCGGGAGGGCGTGCTGGTGGCGCTTGCCAACCCCAAGCTGATCCTGTTTTTCGTGGCGCTGTTGAGCCAGTTTGTCAGCCCCGGGATGAGCGCTGCCGCCCGCGCTATCATTGTGGTCACGGCCATGCTGATCGACGCCGGCTGGTATGTGCTGGTGGCCGTGGCGCTGTCGCAGTCCCGCGTGCTTGACTGGCTGCGGGCGCGGGCGCACTGGATCAACCGCGTCACCGGGGTGATGCTGATCGGGCTTGCGCTGCGCGTGGCGTGGGGGCTCGTGGCCTGATGTGCAGGGCGCTGCCAAGGCCTACTATAGTAAGAGTGACAAGCGTAAGGACATCAAACGACAGGGTTGAGTGAGCGTGCAGGTGTGCTATGAATTTTTATCAACAGGAGTGCCAGACTCACCAGGGGCAGCCGTTTAACCTGCGCGCCTTGCAGGGGCAGGTGCTGCTGGTGGTCAACGTGGCCAGCCGCTGCGGCTTTACGCCTCAGCTGGAAACGCTGGAAGAGTGTTACCAACGCTACCGCGAACGCGGCTTTACCGTACTCGGGTTTCCGTGCAATCAGTTTGGCCGGCAGGCGCGGGAAGATGCCGCAGCGTTCTGTGCCTTTGGCGAGCGCGCTTATGGCGTTACGTTTCCGCTGCTGGAGAAGGTCAGAGTCAACGGTGCGGCGACCCACCCGCTGTTTGCCAGCCTCAAGCGCGAAGCCCCCGGCGTGCTGGGCACCCGGATGATCAAATGGAATTTCACCAAGTTTCTGGTGGGGCGCGATGGCCGCGTCATCGGGCGGTTCGCGCCCCGCGAGGAGGGCACAGCGCTGCGTCTGGCGATCGAAAACGCGCTGGACGAACGCTGAAACAGCGCGGTAAAAAAGGCGGCTTGCAGTAGGCTTAGTCCTGCTGCTCACGGGCGACCACCAGCCGGTTCATCAGGTCCTGCCAGCGGTGGCGCACCATCATGGTGGCAAGCCCCGAAAACAGCGCCCAGCTTTTTCGTCGCCAGCCTTTCAGGCGCAAATTGTGGCCTACCAGCTGCTGCATCAGCCGGCGGTTGTCAAACTGGCGCCATTCGCTGGCGATAGAAAGCTGGTGGCGGGTCATCACCGGTGCCAGCTCCAGGCGAAAGATCCATTCAAGCTCATTAAGCGTCAACGCGTAGCGTTCGATGGTCTCGACCATGACGGCGTAGTCGCTTTCGCGGGGTTCGCGCTCAAGCCATAGCGGCGTCAAGGCAAGCCACAGCTCGCCACGTTCATCGACTAATTGCTGTGCGTTCATACGCGCCTCAAGGCCCGTCGCGTCGGACAGGCGTCAAAAATACGGGATACCATAGCGTGTCTGCCGGCCATTATCGCGGCGCGCACGCCTGCGGGGCAAGGGCGCTGCGTTTTGACATAGCCGGTGGCGGACAAAAGCGGACAGCGTGCGGTAAGGCCGCTAGAATGGCGTTACCGGCTATGGGCCAACTTTCATCTGCTTTATGAATGACTTGAACAGCGAGGTTTTGACGTGGTTATTAACCCCAAGGTACGCGGTTTTATCTGCACGACGGCCCATCCGCAGGGCTGCGAGCAAAACGTGCGCGAGCAAATTGAAGCGACCCGCGTGCGCGGGCTGGATAAAAGTCAGGGCCCCAAAAAAGTGCTGGTGATCGGCGCGTCGAGCGGCTACGGCCTGGCGGCGCGGATTACCGCGGCGTTTGGCTACGGCGCCGATACCCTGGGCGTGTTTTTTGAAAAGCCGGGCAGCGAAAAGCGCCCGGGCACCGCCGGCTGGTACAACTCGGCGGCGTTTGACAAATTTGCCAAGCAGGCAGGGCTTTACAGCAACGCCATCAACGGCGACGCCTTTTCCCACGCTGCGCGCGAGAAGGCCATCGAGCTGATCAAGCGCGATATGGGCGAAATCGACCTGGTGGTGTATTCGCTGGCGTCTCCGGTGCGCAAGCTGCCCGATAGCGGCGAGCTCAAGCGTTCGGCGCTCAAGCCGATTGGCGAGACCTACCGCGCCACCGCCATCGATACCAATAAGGACGCGATTATCAAAGCCGAAGTCGAGCCGGCCACCCAGCAGGAAATCGACGACACCGTCGAGGTGATGGGTGGCGCAGACTGGGAGCTGTGGATGGAGGCGCTGGATAGCGCCGGCGTGCTGGCCAAAGGCGCCAAAAGCGTAGCCTTCAGCTACATCGGTACCGAAATCACCTGGCCGATTTACTGGCATGGGGCGCTGGGCAAAGCCAAGGAAGATTTGGATCGCGCCGCCGCCGAGATCGACAAACGCCTGGCGCAAAGCGGCGGCGGCGCCAACGTCGCGGTGCTCAAGTCGGTGGTCACCCAGGCAAGCGCCGCGATTCCGGTGATGCCGCTCTACATCGCCATGGTGTATCTCACCATGAAAGAGAAAGGGCTGCACGAAGGCACCATTGACCAGCTCAACCGCCTGTTTGGTGAGCGTCTTTACGCCGCCGATAAAAAGGCGGGTATAGCCACCGATGACGTTGGCCGCCTGCGTCTGGACGACTGGGAGCTGCGCGACGACGTCCAGCAGGCGTGTAAAGCGCTGTGGCCGAAAGTCACGACCGAGAACCTTTTTGAGCTCACCGACTACGCCGGCTATAAGCACGAATTTTTGAAGCTGTTCGGCTTTGAGCGCGACGACGTCGATTACGCCGCCGACGTCAGCCCAGTGGCGGAATTTGACGTGGTGGGTCTATAGTAAAGGTATCGCGTGGGCCGCAGGCTCGCTTGCTATCAAGGCTTGGCAAGATGCTGTAGGGCCACGTTAGGCCTAGAGCCAGTGCGAGCAACACGGCACCAGGAGGGCGCATGGATACCAAAGAGAGCAAGACCCCGGAAGAGAAACGAGAGCTGGTTAAAGACCAGTGCGACCCGGAGAACAGCATGGACTCCCATCCCGAAGAGCAGCCCGAGGCGCAGCGCTCCGACAGCGGGATGTACAAGCTGCTTCCCGTGGCGGCCGTTATCGCCATCGTGCTGCTTCTCGCTTTCTGGTTTTTGGGTTTCGCCCGCTAGGTCAGGCATAGTTCTCACTCCGCCCCGCACCGGCCGCTGGCCGGCGCGGGGCGTTTATATGGCGCCAGCGGGGCGCCCTGTCTTCGGCGGTTAAATTGCGTAAGATGGGACTTTGCCCAGCCTAAGCGACGCGCCATGCCTGAACGTCATCCCGTTTGTTTACCTGCTGATACCCAGCGTCGGGTGGCGTTTTTGCTGCTGCCGGGGTTTTCGCTGCTGGCGCACGCCTGCGCGCTTGAGCCGCTGCACATGGCCAACCAGCTAAGCGGGCGGATGCTTTATGCCACGCAAACGTTGGGGCTCGACGAGGCCCCGGTGCGGAGCGCCGGCCAGCTGGAGCTGGGCGCGCCGCAGGGGCTTGACGTGCGGCGGGGCAAGATCGACCTGCTGCTGGTGTGCGCGCCCACGCCGCTTTCCTACCCGCTTCCCCCACGGCTGAACGACTGGCTGCGGCAACTACGCAGCCGCCGCGTGATGCTGGGCGGCATTGCCGGAGGCACCGAAGTGCTGGCGCGCTGCGGGCTGCTGGAAGGCTACCGGGCGACGCTGCCGTGGCCGCGCTTTGAAGCGTTTGCTCAGGCCTACCCGCAGGTAGCGCTGTCGCGACAGCTTTACGAGCTTGACCGCGACCGGCTGACTTGCGGCGCGGGCACCGCGGCGCTCGACATGGTGCTGATGCTGATTACCCGCCAGCACGGCCCGCGGTTGGCCGAGCAGGTCTCCGAGCATTTGTCCTGCGAGCGCATTCGGCCGGCCGACGAGCGGCAGCACGTACCGCTGAAAAACCGCCTCAATCACGCCCCGCAAAGCCTGCTCGACGCCGTTGCGCTGATGGAAGCCAACGTCGAAGAGCCGCTTTCCACCCTTGAGCTTTCCGAGCACCTGGGGATTTCGCGCCGCCAGCTCGAGCGTTTGTTCAAAAAGCATTTGCAGGCGGTGCCCAGCCGCTATTATCTGGACCTGCGCCTGCAGCAGGCGCGCCGGCTGCTGCGCAAAAGCGACCGCCCGGTGGGCGATATCGCTTTCGCCACCGGATTTTCTTCGGGCGCGCATTTTTCCACCGCGTACCGCAATCACTTTGGCATTGCCCCGCGCGAAGAGCGGCTGAGCTAGCGCCGGGAAGCCGGGCGCGGTTTT
>JAKDRW010000014.1 GCA_030454225.1 Vreelandella subglaciescola
GGGCGGCCCCACCCTCAACACCCCCCCCCCCCCCGGCGGGGGGCCCCCCGCCCCGGGCCCCCCGCCCCCCGCCCCCCCCCGGGGGGGGGGGGGGGGGCCCCCCGGGCAGGTAGTCAAATAGCCGGCGCAGCGGCGAGGGCAGCGCTACGCGTAAAACAGGCGCAGACGAAAAGTCGCGAGTGGGCAATTGGCCTCCGGCGTCAGGTTTGGTAGAATGCGCGACCGCTTTGCGCCACGCCGGTATTTGCTGCGCGGCGTCAACGGCTAACCGGTTAGCACGTTTTTAAACTCGTATGCGGTGCCTGGCAGGCGATCAGGTGGCGGCATACAGCTTTGTGAGGCTCAAGATGAAACAAGGTATCCACCCGAAATACAACACGGTCACCGCCACCTGCTCCTGCGGCGAGACTTTTTCTGTCGGTACGACGTCAGGCCATGACTTCTCGCTGGACGTATGCTCCAACTGCCACCCGTTCTACACCGGCAAGCAGAAGCAGGCGACCACGGGCGGCCGCGTAGAGCGCTTCAACAAGCGTTTCGGCGCCGCAGTGAAGCGCGGCTAATAGCCGCTGCTGGCCACGCGGGGCGCACGCTGCCCGGCGGCAGAGTAACCCACGCCCAGGCGTGGGTTTTTTATGTCCGCCCGAAAACTCCGGGCGCAGGCCCGCCTTGACTATGCCGTTCGTCGTATTGACGCTAGTATATCGGCAGGCGTCGCCTGGCAGCGCGCGAACGCAAAAAATATGTGGAATTATTTTCCATAAAATAACGCTAGGGGCGATGAGAACGCTGCTTTGCTCGGCTTAATGGGTTGAAATTAAGCCAAAATGCGACTAAAAGTCGCGAAAATAAGCATAAAAAGAATGAAATGAGCTTTTCTTCAGGCGTGGCCAATACGCTTGAGGCGCCTCGGGTTTTTCTATATTCTGGAAAGCCTTTCCATTTTTCAACGCTGAACTGGACTCTGACCATGACGGATGCATTTAAGCAGGCTGCTTTGGATTATCATGCCAAGCCGATCCCCGGCAAGCTTTCGGTAGAACTGACCAAGCCGGCCGCTACTGCGCGCGACCTGGCGCTGGCTTACAGCCCGGGCGTGGCAGAGCCGGTGCGCGAAATCGCCAAAGACGTCGAAAACGCCTACCGCTATACCGGCAAGGGCAACCTTGTCGCGGTGATTTCCAACGGCACGGCCATCCTCGGCCTGGGCAACCTTGGCGCGCTGGCGAGCAAGCCGGTCATGGAAGGCAAGGGTCTGCTGTTCAAGCGCTTTGCCGGCATCAACTCCGTCGACGTTGAAGTGGATACTACCGACGCCCAGACGTTTATCGATACCGTAGCCAACATCGCCGACACCTGGGGCGGTATCAACCTGGAAGACATCAAAGCGCCCGAGTGCTTCGAGATCGAGCGCGAGCTGAAAAAACGCTGCAACATTCCGGTGTTCCATGATGATCAGCACGGCACGGCCATTGTTACCGCTGCCGGCATGATCAACGCGCTGCATATCGCCAACAAGTCCATCGAAGCAGCGCGCATCGTCTGCCTGGGCGCGGGCTCCGCGGCCATTGCCTGCATGGAACTGCTGATTGCCTGCGGTGCCAAGCGGGAAAACATCTTCATGCTCGACAGCAAGGGCGTGATTCATACCGAGCGCGACAACCTCAACGAGTACAAGGCGCTGTTTGCCAACAAAACCGACAAGCGCACTCTGGACGACGTGATCGACGGCGCCGACGTGTTTGTGGGTCTTTCGGGCCCCAACCTGCTGTCCAAAGAGCAGCTGGGCAAGATGGCGGATACTCCGGTGGTGTTTGCCTGCTCCAACCCGGACCCCGAGATTCATCCGCACGACGCGCGAGAAGCACGTCCGGATGTGATCATGGCAACGGGGCGCTCTGATTACCCCAACCAGGTCAACAACGTGCTGGGCTTCCCGTTCATCTTCCGTGGCGCGCTGGACGTGCGCGCCACGGCGATCAACGAGGAAATGAAGGTTGCCGCGGTGCACGCGATTGCCGATCTGGCGCGCGAGCCGGTGCCCCAGGCAGTGCTCGACGCCTACGAGCGCGACGCCATGAGCTTCGGCCGCGAATACATCATCCCTACGCCTGTGGATATCCGCCTGCTCGACCGCGTGTCGTCGGCCGTGGCGCGCGCCGCTGTGGATTCCGGCGTGGCGCGCAAGCCGTTCCCCGCGCACTACCCGCTGACCAGCATCAGCGACGTTTACGGCGGCTAAGTTAAGCCCCGCATACGGCTGCATGATAACGCCAGCGCCCGCTTAACCGTGGGGCTGGCGTTTTTTTATAGCCTGGGCGCGGTATTATCGGCGCCGGCTAGCGGACCGGCGCGTCGTGCAGGCGCGTCAGGCCTTCCTGGGCGGTAGACGCCACCAGCTGGCCGTCGCGGCGGTAAATGCGGCCCTGGGCCAGCCCGCGGGCGTTGCCCGCCCACGGCGAATCGATGACGTACAGCAGCCAGTCGTCCACACGCGCATCGGCGTGCAGCCACAGCGCGTGGTCGAGGCTTGCGATCTGCAGCCGGGGGTCGCTGAAGGCGACGCCGTGGGGCAGCAGCGCGGTGGTTAACAAGTTGAAGTCCGACGCGTACGACAAAAGGTGGCGGTGCAGCGACGGCGTAGCCGGCAAGGTGGCGTCAAAGCGAAACCACAGGTAGCGCCTGGCGGCCTGCTCATCGCCTGTCTGGCTGGGCAGCAGCAGAAACTGACTGGGGTGACCGATGAAGCTTGAATGCCGGGCCGCGGCGTTTTTTTCCAACAGCGCCTCGGGGCTGAGCACCTCGGGCATCGGCTGCTGGTGGCTAAGCGGGCTTGCTTCGGCCAGTTGAAACGAGGCGCTGCAGAAAAAGATCGGCCGGCCTTTCTGAATGGCGGTAACGCGGCGGGTGGTAAAGCTGCCGCCGTCGCGTACTTTGTCGACCTGATAGACCACCGGGCGGTGGGGGTCGCCGGGGCGCAAAAAATAGCCGTGCTGGGAGTGCGGGCGGCGCTCCTCGGGTACGGTGTGCGTGGCGGCGGCGAGTGCTTGACCGAGCACTTGGCCGCCGTAAAGCTGGGGCAGGCCCAGGTCCTGGCTCTGGCCGCGAAACAGCGTGTCTTCCAGCGGCTCAAGGTCCAGCAGCGCCACTAGCCGGCCAAGGGCATCGCTACCGGGCATGGGCTCATCGTTCATGCATCAACTCCTTGCGCTATCATACGAACGTTTGGTGACTTTAACGGAGTTTACGCCCCATGCGCAGCGATGAATATTATATGCACCGCGCTCTGGATCAGGCGCACCTGGCTTTCAAGGCCGGCGAAGTGCCGGTGGGGGCGGTGGTGGTCGATGCTGCGGGCGAGGTGATTGCCGCGACCCATAATGCGCCGGTGGCCAGGCACGATCCCTGCGCTCACGCCGAGGTGCAGGCGCTGCGCGCGGCGGGGCGCGCGCTGGGCAATTACCGGCTCGACGGTTGCACGCTGTACGTGACGCTTGAGCCCTGCATGATGTGCCTGGGGGCAATGGTCAATGCGCGCCTTGCGCGGGTGGTGTACGGCGCGCCCGAGCCGCGTACCGGCATGCTGGAATCCAAGGCCAACCTGCTGGCACAGCCGTGGTTCAACCACCGCGTCGCGGTTACCGCCGGGGTTCAGGCGGCGGCTTCCAAGCGCCTGCTCAAAGCCTTCTTTTCCGCCCGTCGGGCGCCGGTCAGTTGAGCGGCGGAACAAACTCGAACGGCAGCAGGGCACCGCTTGGGGCCGTACTTTTGTCCAGCTCGAAGAACTGCTGGCGGCTGCGTTCGACGTAGTTGAGCATTTCATAGTAACGGCGAATGTTGCGCACATAGATCACCGGCTCGCCGCCGCGGGCGTAGCCGTGGCGGGTTTTTTCGTGCCATTCGCGCTGCTGTAAAAGCGGCAGCGCGCGGCGCACATCGCGCCAGCTATCGGGGTTGGCGTCGCGTATCCGGGTGATGTCGCGGGCATCATAAAGGTGCCCGATACCGACGTTATAGGCGGCAAGCGTCATGTACAGGCGGTCATCGCCGGTGATGCTGTCGGGCAGGCGCTTTTCCAGCTGGCGCAGGTAGCGGGCGCCGCCGGCGACGCTTTGTGCGGGGTCGCGACGGTCGGTAACGCCCAGCTCTTTGGCCGTGGGGGAGGTCAGCATCATCAGCCCGCGCACCCCGGTGGGCGATACGGCGTCGCGGTCCCAGTGCGATTCCTGATAGCTCACCGCGGCCAGCAGCTGCCAGTCAAAGCCGCTGTCGCGGGCGGCCTGCTGAAATAGCGGGGTATAGCGCGGCAGGCGCGAATCCAGGTGGCTCAAAAACGTCCGCGTGCCGACGTATTCCAGGTAGTCATCGTGGCCGAAGTAGCGCTCGACCAAGCGGGGAAGCTCGCCGTTTTGCTGCAGCCCGTCGAGAAAACGGTTGGCCTGCTGTAACAGGCCCAGACTCTCCCGGCTAGGTACCGACCAGACCATCGAGCTGGGTTTGCCGAGCAAAAAGCCGCGCTCGACGTCTTTGAAAAACAATCGGTTGACGCGAAACTGGTGGTCGAAAATGACCGCCGCATCGAGGCTTCCGCTTTCCACTTCGGCCAACAGCTCGGCGACTTCGAGTTCGCCCGACTCTTTCCAGCTAAGGCCGGGGTAGGTCTTTTGCAGTTCGCGCAGGTTGGCCGCCGTACCGGCGCTGCCGGCGCCGCGCAGGGTGCCGATCTCAAGTCCCGGCAGGTCTCCGGGGCCGCTAATGCCGTGGAGTCCGCGGCGATACACCAGCAGCGGCTGCATCTCAAGAATCGGGCGAGTGAAGTTAACCCCTTGCGTGGTTGGCGTCAGCACCAGCCCCGCCGCGCCCAGGTCGCCCTGGGTGCGCACGGCGGGCAGCACGCTATCAAGGTGGTGATCGGACTCGAGATTCAGGCTGACGCCGAGGTAGTCGGCAAAGCGGCGCAGCAGCGCGTATTCAAACCCGGTGGGGCCGCGCCGGCCCTGATAGTAGATGGTCGGTGACGTGCGCGTATGCACGGTCAAAAAACCGCGCTGCTGGATCGTGCGTAGCTGGTCGTCTGCAGGCACCAGCGAAAATCTGGGCAGCATGATCAAAAGAAGGGCGGCAATGCCGGCAAAGTAGCCACCGGCGCGGGCGGAAAAATGTCGGCGAATCGACGTCAGCATGGCGTGGTGTCGGCATTTATCATGGTGCAACGATACTCAGCTGCGGCGAGACTGTCACCCGGCCGATTTCGTCTGGCCGGCGCTTTCCCGTATCATAGCGGTAATTGCCGCAATGCGGCCTGCCGTTTTTTCTGCTCGAATCTTCCTGCTCTAGAGGCTTCTGGATATGCTCGAACTGCGAGGCGCCCCCGCCCTGTCTGCCTTCCGCCATGCGCGCTTGTTAGAAACGCTGCGTGAGCGCGTTGGCGAAGTGAAAACGCTGACTGCCCACTACGTTCACTTTATTGACCACCGTGAGGCGCTATCGCCCGCGGATCGCGAGCGCCTTGCGCAGCTGCTGGACTACGGGTTCAGCGGCCACGAAGCAGCCGAAGAAGATTCCGGGGCGCAGGGCGCGCAGCGCTTTTTAGTGGTGCCGCGGCTGGGCACCCAGTCGCCGTGGTCGTCCAAGGCCACCGATATTGCCCATAACTGCGGGCTTGCCGACGTGGCCCGCATCGAGCGCGGCGTCGACTACCGGGTGACGTTTGCCACGCCGCCGGATGAAGCCGCGTTCAATACGCTAACCGCGCTGCTGCACGACCGCATGGTCGAGACCGTACTGTTTGACGCCTCGGACGCGGCTAAGCTGTTTACCCGCCGCGAGCCGGCACCGCTTGCCAGCATCGACGTGCTCGGCGGTGGCCGCGAGGCGCTTGCCACCGCCAACCAGGCGCTGGGGCTGGCGCTCGCCGATGACGAGGTCGACTATCTGGTAGAGGCGTTTGGCGAGCTTGAGCGCAACCCCACCGACGTCGAGCTGATGATGTTTGCCCAGGCCAACTCGGAGCACTGTCGGCACAAGATCTTCAACGCCGACTGGATCATCGACGGCGTCGAGCAGCCGCACACGCTGTTCAAGATGATCAAAAACACTTTCGCCAGCTCGCCGGATAACGTGCTTTCCGCCTATAGCGACAACGCCGCGGTGATCAAAGGCTCGCAGGCCGGGCGCTTTTTCCCCGCGCCGCTGACCGGCGCCGGCAATGAAACCGCGCGCTACGCCGCGCATCAGGAAGCGATCCACATCCTGATGAAAGTGGAAACCCACAACCACCCGACGGCGATTGCGCCGTTTCCCGGCGCGGCGACCGGTGCCGGCGGCGAAATCCGCGACGAAGGCGCTACCGGTATCGGCGGCAAGCCCAAGGCGGGGCTATCGGGCTTTAGCGTCTCCAACCTGCGCATCCCCGAGTTTGTCCAGCCGTGGGAGACCTTTGACTACGGCAAGCCCGAGCGTATGCAGTCGGCGCTACAAATTATGCTCGACGGCCCCATCGGCGGCGCGGCGTTCAACAACGAGTTTGGCCGGCCGAACCTTGCCGGCTACTTCCGCACCTACGAGCAGGACGTGTTGAGCGACGACGGCGTCGAGCGTCGCGGGTTTCACAAGCCGATCATGCTCGCCGGCGGCTACGGCAATATTCGTGCTCACCACGTGCAAAAAGGCGAGATTCCCGTCGGCGGCAAGCTGATCGTGATGGGCGGGCCGGCGATGCTCATCGGCCTGGGCGGCGGTGCGGCCTCGAGCATGGCCTCGGGGCTTTCCAGCGCCGATCTGGACTTTGCCTCGGTGCAGCGCGAAAACCCCGAGATCGAGCGCCGTGCCCAGGAAGTGCTCGACCGCTGCTGGGCGCTGGGCGATGCCAACCCCCTGCGCTTTCTGCACGACGTGGGCGCCGGCGGGCTGTCTAACGCCTTGCCCGAGCTGGTAAAAGACGCCGGCCGCGGCGGGCGCTTTGCGCTGCGCGACGTGCCCAATGCCGAGCCGGGCATGAGCCCGCTGGAAATCTGGTGCAACGAGGCGCAAGAGCGCTACGTGCTGGCGGTGGCGGAGGAAGACCTGGCGACCTTTGAAGCGCTGTGCCGCCGCGAACGCTGCCCCTACGCGGTGGTCGGCGAGGCGCTTGAGGAGCATCACCTTGAGGTCAGCGACGGCCACTTTGACAGCCGGCCGATCGACCTGCCGATGAGCGTACTGTTTGGCAAACCGCCGAAGATGCAGCGCGAATTCAACCGCCACACGCCGTCGCTGTCGGGCATGATGCTCGACAATCTCGACCTGCGCGAAGCGCTCAACCGCGTGCTGCGCCTGCCGGCGGTGGCCTCCAAAAGCTTTTTGATCACCATTGGCGATCGCTCGATCACAGGGCTGGTGGCGCGCGACCAGATGGTCGGCCCCTGGCAGGTGCCGGTGGCCGACGCCGCCGTGACCACGGCAAGCTTTGACACCCACGCCGGCGAAGCCATGGCTATGGGCGAGCGCCCGCCGGTGGCGCTGATTGATCCCGCCGCCAGCGCGCGGATGGCCGTGGCCGAAGCGATTACCAACCTGGCCTGCACGCCGATTGCCAAGCTGTCTGACATCAAGCTGTCGGCCAACTGGATGAGCGCGGCCGACCATCCGGGCGAAAACCAGGCGCTGTATGACGCCGTCTACGCCGTGGGCATGGAGCTGTGCCCGGCGCTGGGGATCGCCATCCCGGTGGGCAAGGACTCGATGTCCATGCGCACCGCCTGGCAGGAAACCGATGATAACGGCGAGACCCGCGATAAAAGCGTGACCTCGCCGCTATCGCTGGCGATTACCGCCTTTGCCCCGGTGACCGACGCGCTGGCCACGCTGACCCCGCAGATCAACCTCGATCAGGACGAATCCGACCTGATCCTTATCGACCTTGGCGACGGGCAAAACCGCCTCGGCGGCTCGGCGTTGGCGCAGGTCTACGGCCAGCTGGGCAACGAGTGCCCCGACGTCGACGACGCCGAAGACATCAAGGCGTTTTTCGAAGTCATCCAGGGGCTCAACCGCGACGGCAAGCTTTTGGCCTACCATGACCGCAGCGACGGCGGGTTGATCGTCACCCTGCTGGAAATGGCCTTTGCCGCCCACTCAGGGCTCGAGATCAAGCTCGACTGGCTGGTCGACCAGCCGGTGGACGCGGTGAACGCGCTGTTTACCGAAGAGCTCGGCGCGGTGATTCAGGTCAGCCGCGAGCACACTGCCGAGGTGCTGACCCAGTTCGCCATGGCCGGCATTGAAACCTGCGGTGTCATTGCGCGCCCGCGCTACGACGACCAGGTTCGCGTGACGCTGTTCGAAGAGCCGCTGCTGGAAACCACCCGCCAGCTGGCTCAGCGCACCTGGGCCGAGACCAGCTACCGCCTGCAGGCGCTGCGCGACAACCCCGAGTGCGCCAAGAACGAGTTCGACAACCTGCTCGATGCCCGCGACCCGGGGCTGTTTGCCGCGCCCTCGTTTGACGTCGACGAAGACATTTCAGCGCCGTTCGTCAACACGGCCAAACCCGCCGTGGCCATCCTGCGCGAGCAGGGCGTCAACGGCCAGACGGAAATGGCCTGGGCCTTCGACAAGGCCGGCTTCGACGCCGTTGACGTACACATGAGCGATATTCTCGAAGGCCGCGTAACGCTGGATGAGTTCAAGGGGCTTGCCGCCTGCGGCGGCTTCTCCTACGGCGACGTGCTGGGCGCCGGCGGCGGCTGGGCCAAGTCGATTCTGTTCAACCCCCGCGCCCACGAGCAGTTTGCCGGCTTTTTCCAGCGCGACGACACCTTTTCGCTCGGCGTGTGCAACGGCTGCCAGATGCTTTCACAGCTGAAAACCTTGATCCCCGGCGCGGAAAGCTGGCCGGGCTTTGTGCGCAACGAATCCGAGCAATTTGAAGCGCGGGTGGCGATGGTGCGAGTAGAAGACACGCCGTCGGTCATGCTCAAGGGTATGGAAGGCTCGATGCTGCCCATCGCCGTTGCCCACGGCGAAGGCCGCGCTCATTTCCGCGACAGCGCGCACCTGCGTCAGATGCAGTCCGGCGGGCAGATTGCGCTGCGCTACGTGGACCACTACGGCCAGGTCACCACGCGCTACCCGGCCAACCCCAACGGCTCGGCGTCGGGCGTGACCGGGCTGACCACCCCGGACGGCCGCGTTACGGCGATGATGCCGCACCCCGAACGCGTTACCCGCGCGGTGACCAACTCCTGGCGGCCGAAAGACTGGCAGGACGACGGCGCCTGGCTGCGCATGTTCCGCAACGCCCGGGTGTGGCTGGGATAACCCGCCACGCTGTTTAACGCAGACAAAAGCGCCCGCTAATGCGGGCGCTTTTTTGTATGTGGATAGCCTGGATACGGATGAAAGTAGCGTATGCCCACCGGCGCATCTTCGATCTCGCTGATCGGATGCTGGCCGAAGAAGTCGCCGTAGATTTTGACGTTTTCGTTGGCGCGTTGATGTAGAACAGCAGGTAGTCCTCGCCTTCGGGCAGATGGCGGATACAGTGCTCTTCGATGGCAAGGTTGACGTGGGGGTCGGTGATGCCTTCGTTGTCGATGTAGATCATGGCAGGCCTGCAGAAGTTGGACTAAAAAAGCAGAATAAAAAAAGCAGAGTACCGAGGGCGCGGGCGGTCAGCCGTAAGCCCGGGGGCAAGTGTATCGTTACGCAGCCCTGCTTCGGCTGAACCCCCCACGGTTGAGCCTTCGGCTCCTTTTCGGCACGGCCAAAAATACTTGCCAGGATACGCCGGCGGGCTTATAAGAAAGGCCGCGGCGCCGGCACAGGGGCGGGTGCCGGCGTATGAAGGGAGCATGCACGATGCACGAAGGACTCAGCCTGTTTTACGTAGGAGCCGTACTGATTTTGAACGGCCTGTGGATGGCCGGGCGGATTGAAGACCGCGAAATCCAGGTGATCAACTACTTTACCGGCGGCGTCAGCTTGGCGGTGGCGGCCTACGCGGCCTTTGGCCCGAAAGCCGATGCCATTAGCGTGCGCAACGCAGCACTCACGCTGCTGTTCGCCTTTACCTACCTGTGGATCGCCTTTAACCGGCGTAACGGCTGCAACGGCCGCGGGCTGGGGTATTTCTGCCTGTTTGTCGCCTTGACCGCGCTGCCCACCGGCGTGCTGCAGTGGACCCGCGCCGATACGCTCTGGGGCTGGTGGTCTACCGTTAACTGGCTGGCCTGGGCCGTGCTCTGGCTGGGCTTTTATCTAATGCTGTGCCACTGGCCGCGAATGCAGCCGTGGATGGCAAGGCTGTCTTTGGTGCTGGGCGTGTTCACCGGCTGGGTGCCGGGCTACCTGCTGCTCAACGGCCTGCTGCCGCTGGGCAGCTGATTCTACTTGCACCTTCCTTGCTCATTTGGGCGGTCCGGCCTATGTTGAAATCACGGCGCCTGACATGACGACACTGCCTATAGCGTATTAATTCATGCGCGTTGCGGGTCGATCTGCTGGCGTTAAACAATAACTACAAAACAATTATCAGGGATTCTGCGCATATGACAATCAAGACGGTTTCGTGTGTTGCCACGCTTGCGGCCTTGCCGCTGGCGATGGCTGCGGTACAGGCTCAGGCCAATGAAATGGCGATTGCTACCATCCTGCCCGAGAACATGAGCAACAACTCGGTGTACCCGGCGCTGGTACGCTTCAAGGACCTGGTCGAGACGCGTACCGACGGCGAGGTAACGGTCAATATTTTCGGCAACAGCCAGCTGGGCTCAGAGGTCGATACCGCCAAGGAAGTCCAGGGCGGGCGTACCCTGCAGTCGACCATTATCACCACGGGCGCGATGTCGTCTTATTACGATGACTACCAGCTGATGACCGCGCCCTTCATCTTCGACGACTGGCGCCAGGCCTGGGCATTTCTCGACGGCGACTGGTTCGCCGACATGATGTCCGGCACCGTCGAAGAAACCAATATGCGCTACCTGGGCACCTTCGACGACGGCGGCGGCTTCGTGGCGTTTACCAACAATGAGCATTTGATCAAAACGGTGGAGGATCTTGACGGGCTCAATATCCGCACCGAGGAAAACCCCGGTCACGTGGCAATCATGAAAGCGCTGGGCGCCTCAGCCACGCCGCTGCCCTGGGGCGAGGTAATTACCGCGCTGGAAACGGGCCTGGCCGACGGCCAGTTCAACGCCACGGTGCTCAATACCACCTTCAACTTCGATGAGGTGACCGATTACACCACGCTAACCGGCCACGTATATAACAGCGCCGCCTGGTTGATCAGCGAGGACTGGTACCAGGACCTGACAGAAGACCAGAAAGAAGCGGTGGTTACCTCGGCGCGCGAAGCCATCGAAATCGGCCACGGGATGTCCGCAGCACTCGCGACTGCCGGCTGGCAGGAGTCCTGCGAAACCTTCAAAGAGTGCTACATCATGCCCGCCGATGAGCGCCAGCGCATGGCCGATATCGCGCGCCCGGCGTGGAAAGACTGGATCGTCGATGACTTTGGCCTGGACGCCGGCAAAGTCGATGCCTTCCTTGCCGAAGTAGAGCGCGTTGGCGAAGAAGTGAAGACCACGGATATGACCAACTATGGTCGTTAAGGACTGGGTCGTTAAGGACAGGGTCGTTAAGCACAGGATCGGTAAAATCGGGCCAGTAAGATGGGGTCAATAACCCTGCCCGTGACGACTGATAACGCTCTCTCACCCATCGGTCGACCGAATGTTTCGGCTCGGCCGATGTTGTTTGTGGGGTGGTTTAATGCAACTTCTTCAGCCTCTTCGCCGCCTTAGCGACTGGGTCAATCAGGCGGCGATTGTGGCCTGTGTGGCCTGTGTGATGGTCATGCTGGGCATCTCTTTCACCGCCTTCGTGTACAAGCTGGTGACCGGCAGCAGCCTTAGCTGGACCTACTCGCTGGCACGCCTTTTTCTGCCCTGGATCGGCTTTCTGTCGATGACCATCTCGCTACGCTACGGCGAGCACGTAGCCATGACGCTGCTGGTGCGCAGCTTGCCCAGAGCGCTGCTGACCGTTTCGGCGGGCCTTTGCCTGGCCATTGTCGCGCTGTTTGGCGCGCTGCTGCTGTGGTATGGCTGGAGCTACTTCGCGAGCGCGCGCCAGGTGTATATGGTCTCCGACCAGATCCAGGTGTCGGCCAAGTTTACCGCCATCGTGGTGCCGCTCAGCGGCGCCATTATCCTGCTGCATCTGGTGCAGGGCTTCGATCTGCTCGAACACTTCATCGATGACGACACGTTGATCGAAGAGCTGATCGAGTCCAACGACGGGGAGACGCGCTTATGATGCCCGCGATTATCGCGTTTGTGGTGCTTTTGCTGATCGGCATGCCGGTGGCCATCGTGATGGCGCTTTCCGGGCTGGCCGGAGGGTTTGCCATGGGCGGCGAGCGCATGCTGAGCATTATTGCCGACCGCATGTTCTCCGGCGTCTCGGGCTTTATGCTTATCGCGGTGCCGTATTTTATCTTCACCGCCGAGCTGATGAACCAGGGCGGGCTGACCCAGAAGCTGATCGCCTTCAACAACGCGCTGTTCGGCCGGGTGCGCGGTGCGCTGTCGCACGTCAATATTTCGGTATCGGTGTTCTTTGCCGGGCTTACCGGTGCGGCGATCACTGACACCGTAGCGATTGGTAAAATCATGATCCCGGAGATGAAAAAGCAGGGCTACGACGCCGAATACGCCGCGGCGATTACCGCCTGCTCGTCGATTATCGGGCCGATCATTCCGCCCAGCGTAGTGATGGTGGTGTATGCCACCTTGCTGCGCGATATCTCGGTGATCGACCTGTTTGCGGGGGGCATCATTCCCGGCCTGCTAATGGCTCTGGCGCTTTTGGTGGTGAGCTTTTTTCTGGCCTGGAAACGCGGCTATCCCAAGCAGGCGCCGACGCCGCTCAAGGTAGCGGGGTTAGCCTTTTTGGTGGCCTTGCCGGCGATGGTGGTGCCGGTGATCATTCTTGGCGGAATTCTCTCGGGCCTGACCACAATTACCGAGGCGTCGGGATTTGCCGCCGTTTATACTATCCTCATCGGCGTGGTGTTCTATCGTAATCTCAGCTGGAAGAAAATCTGGGACGCGCTGGTGGTGACCGTACGCTTCTCGGGCGTGGTGTTTTTTCTGCTGGCGACGTCGGCGGTGCTCGGCTGGTTTGTGACCCGCTCGGGTATTGCCAGAGACGCGGCGGGGCTGATCACTACCTTAAGCGATACCATGTTCATCCAGCTGCTGCTGGTTTGCCTGCTGCTGCTGCTGGTCGGTACCGTGATGGACGTGTTGCCGGCGCTGGTGGTAGTGGCGCCGGTGCTGGTGCCGGCGATGATTCAGCTGGGCGTGGATCCGCTGCACTTTGCCATTTTGATGATCGTAGTGCTCAATATCTCCAACGTGACGCCGCCGGTGGGGATGACGCTGATGACGGCGGCCCGAATCGCCAACGTGCCTTTTGAACGCGCGATCATTGCATCGCTGCCGTTTTACTTCGCTTTTGTCGCGGTGATTCTGCTGCTGGTGACCTTTCCGGCACTGTCCACCTGGATTCCCTCGCTGCTCAAGTGAGGGCAGAGCATCGCGCCCGCCCTGGTGAGGTTTTTTAGGCTATGGGGATTGCCGTCATCCGCGCTTAAGGCCCATTATAAAGCGTTACCCACAAGAGAGAATACCGCATGAGTTTGACGTATCACGACAGCAACGAACGCATGAGCAAGTACGTTATCCACAACGGCACGGTCTATCTGGCCGGGCAGGTGCCCTACGACGGCGAGGCCGATATGCGCGGCCAGACCGAGCAGGTGCTGGAGCGCATCGACGAGCTGCTGGCCCGCGCCGGCACCGACAAATCCCATCTTATTGCCGCGCAGATCTGGGTGGCCGACCGCAACGACGCAGAGGGCATGAACCAGGCCTGGGATGCCTGGGTTGTACCCGGCCGCCCGCCGATCCGCGCCGCCATCGAAGCGCAGATGCTGAACCCCCTGTGGAAAGTCGAAATCATGGTGACGGCAGCACTGCCAGAAGCTTGATAGTGGGTGTGGCTAACGCCGCGCCGACGCTTCGCCCCTATCAGCGCGATGCGGTGGCGCGGGTCGTAGCGCATTTTCGTACCACCAGCGAGCCCGCCGTGGTGGTGTTGCCCACCGGCAGCGGCAAGTCGCTGGTGATTGCCGAACTGGCGCGCCTGGCCCGGGGGCGCGTTTTGGTGCTGGCGCACGTGCGCGAGCTGGTGGAGCAGAACCACGCCAAGTACGAGGCCTACGGCCTTACGGCGGATATCTTCAGCGCCGGCTTGAAGCGCAAGCAGGCCGGCCGTCAGGTGGTGTTTGGCTCGGTGCAGTCGGTGGTGAGAAGCCCCGAGCGCTTTGCCGACGGCAGTTTTACGCTGCTGGTGATCGACGAGTGCCACCGCGTCTCCCCCGATGAAAATGCCAGCTACCGGCGGGTGATCGACCACCTGCGCCGGCAAAACCCCAGCCTCAAGATTCTCGGCCTGACCGCCACGCCGTACCGGCTGGGGCAGGGCTTTATCTATCATCGCCATCACCACGGCATGGTGCGCGGCGATGACGACTGCTTTTTTCGCGACTGCGTGTTCGAGCAGCCGCTTAGGCTGATGGTCAAGCAGGGCTACCTTGCCCGGCCTGAACGGCGGGACATGGCCATCGAACACTACGACTTCGCGGGGCTTGCGCCCACCGAGAGCGGCGCGTTCAGCGAAGCGGCGATGAACCGCGTGGTGGCAGGAAACCGCGCCACCCCCGGCATCGTCGCCGATATTATCGCCCGGGCGGAGAAGCGCCAGGGGGTGATGATCTTTGCCGCGACGGTCGCCCACGCCGAAGAGGTGTTGGGCTACCTGCCCGAAGGCGAAGCCGCGCTGATTACCGGAGCCACGGACGGCCACGAGCGCGCCGCGCTGATTGCCGCGTTCAAGGCGCGCAAGATCAAGTACCTGGTCAACGTCGCGGTGCTGACCACCGGCTTTGACGCGCCCCACGTCGACGTCATCGCGATTCTGCGGCCCACCGAGTCGGCGAGCCTCTATCAGCAGATCATCGGCCGGGGGCTCAGGCTTTCCCCGGGCAAGGACGACTGTTTGGTCCTCGACTACGCCGGCAACCCCTGGGACACCTACGCCCCGGAAGTGGGCGAGCCGCGCCCGGCAAGCGACAGCGAGCCGGTGCAGGTCATCTGCCCCGAGTGCGAACACGCCAACCTGTTCTGGGGCAAGTACGACGGCGAACTGCTGCTCGAACACTACGGCCGGCGCTGCCACGGGCTGGTGGAAGAGGGAGAGCGTCAGGATGGCGCGGCGTCGGGCGCCGGTAAACAGCGCCAGTGTTCGTTTCGCTTTCGCTTCAAGACGTGCGACGAGTGCGGTGCGGAAAACGACATCGCCGCGCGCCACTGCCACGGCTGCGCGCGGCTTTTGGTCGACGCCGACGACAAGCTCAAGGACGCGCTGAAACTCAAGAGCGCCAGGGTACTGCGCGTCAGTGGCATGCAGCTGGAGGCCACCGCCAACGGCCGCGGCCTGCCGCGGCTGAAAATCACCTACCACGACGAAGACGGCGCCACGCTTGCCGAATGGTTCGCGCTGGAAACCGCTGCCCAGCGGCGGGCCTTTTACGCCGTGTTTTTACGCCGCCACCTGCGCGCCCCGGGCGTCGGCTGGCAGCCCGCCACCCCCGAGGAAGTGGTGGCCGGGCGCGAGCGCCTGCGCCACCCCGACTTCGTCGTCGGGCGCCAAACCGGGCGGCATTTCAACGTCCACGAGAAACTGTTTGATTACCAGGGGCGCTACCGACGGGCCGATTCGGCGCAGTAGTGGCGCGTCACGCGGGCCAAATTTGCTAGACTAAACGGCTATTCAGCCGTTAACCGGCCCTCAACGACAAACGACGGATTCGTTGCTATCAACAGAGAGACGCCCGCCATCGCCCCCCCACCGAGTGCCGAGACGGCCAGTGAGCCGGTTCCGCCGGCGCTCGCGCTGCTGTTTGATGAGCCGATCACCAAGCTTCCCGAAGACCTGTATATTCCGCCGGAGGCGCTGCGGGTATTTCTGGAAACCTTTGAAGGGCCGCTGGATCTGCTGCTGTACCTGATTCGTCGCCAGAATCTGGATATTCTGGGCATTGACGTCGCCGCCATTACCCACCAGTACATCGAGTACGTGGAGCTGATGAAGGCGATGCGCATCGAGCTTGCCGGTGAATACCTGCTGATGGCTGCCATGCTCGCCGAGATCAAGTCGCGTACGCTGCTGCCGCGCCCGCCCAGGGCAGAGGAAGACGACGAAGAAGACCCTCGCGCCGAGCTGATCCGTCGGCTGCAGGAATATGAACGGCTGAAAGACGCCGCCGAAACGCTGGATACCCTGCCACGGATGGGCCGCGACTGGTTCAGCGCCCGGGTCGACGTGCCGGCGCTCGACGCCCGGGTGATTTACCCCGAGGTCGAGCTTTCCGAGCTGCTCAGCGCCATGGGGGATATTTTACAGCGCGCCGAGCTGACCCAGCGCCACCAGATCAGCCGCGAGGTACTGTCCACCCGCGAGCGCATGCTGCGCATTATGGAAGCGCTCAGCCACGCGCGCTACACGCCGTTCGAGTCGCTGTTTACGCTGGAAGAGGGCCGTGCCGGCGTGGTGGTTACCTTTATGGCCATTCTGGAGCTGGCCAAGGAGGCGATGATCGAAATCGTGCAGAATGTGCCGCTCTCACCGATCCACGTGCGCGCCCGCGCCGCCGGGACGGAGCAGGAAGAAGAGCAGGCTGATGTTGATGGCGGCGAATCCGCCTTTGCCGACGAGGACACCCCATGAACGAAGCGGCCTCCGCGCTTGACGACAGTACTACCCTCGATAACATCGTCGAAGCCGCGCTGTTCGCGGCCGGCGAGCCGCTTGCGGTAGAGCGGCTGGAAGCGCTGTTTACCCATGCCGAGCGGCCCACCCGCGCCGAGCTTCGGCGAGTGCTGGCACGGCTTCAGAGTCGCCATACCGGCGGCGCGCTGGAGCTTTTGGAAAGCGCCTCGGGCCACCAGCTGCGTATTCGCCCTAGGCTTGCACCCTGGGTCTCGCGGCTGTGGGACGAGCGCCCCCAGCGCTATTCGCGCGCGCTGCTGGAGACACTGGCGCTAATTGCCTACCGCCAGCCGGTCACCCGCGGCGACATCGAGGAGGTGCGCGGGGTCAGCGTGTCAAGCTCGATTGTGCGCACCCTGAGCGAGCGCGGCTGGATCCGCGTGGTGGGCCACCGCGACGTGCCCGGCCGCCCGGCGGTGTACGCCACTACGCGCGGCTTTCTGGACGACTTTGGCCTGAAAACCCTGGACGCGCTGCCGCCGATGCATGCGCTGGTCAGCGCCGGCGAATCCGAGCATGATATAGCGGAAAAACCCCTTGCCGACGATGATAAAACGGGGCAGGATGCGCCACCCAAGACGGCACCGCCAAGCGAAAGCGATGCCGATAACCACGCCGAGACGGCGTTAACCCAGCCGCTGAGCTTTGCCGATTTAGAGGCGCGGCTTGCGGCGCGTGCCGAGCGCCCGGACGACGACGGCACGGACGAAAACGATGCGAGGTCAGACGACCATGAGTCAGACGAATAGCTCCACTACTACGCCGCCCAGCGGTGAAAAGCTGCAAAAAGTTCTTGCCCGCGCCGGGCTGGGCTCGCGCCGCGAAATGGAAACCGCGATTGCCGCCGGCCGTGTCAAGGTCAACGGTCAGGTGGCAACGCTTGGCGACAGGGTGGTGCCGCGCGACAGCGTCGCCTTTGACGAGCGCCCGATTACGCTGCGTGCCGAGGACGAAACGCCGCGCCGTGTGATTATGTACAACAAGCCCGAAGGCGAGCTTTGCACCCGCAAGGATCCCGAAGGGCGGCGTACCGTGTTTGAGCGCCTGCCGCGGCTCAAGGGCGAACGCTGGATCGCTATCGGCCGGCTGGATATCAACACCAGCGGGCTTTTGCTGTTTACCACCGACGGCGAGCTGGCCAACCGCCTGATGCATCCCTCGACCCAGATCGAGCGCGAATACGCGGTGCGGGTGATGGGTGAGGTGAAAAAAGAACACCTGGTGGCGATGGTCGAAGGCGTGATGCTCGAAGACGGCCCGGCGCGCTTTACCGACGTCCAGGAGTTTGGCGGCGAAGGGATTAATACCTGGTTCCACGTGGTGATTTTGGAAGGTCGCAACCGCGAAGTGCGCCGCCTTTGGGAATCCCAGGAGCTCACCGTTAGTCGGCTAAAGCGCGTGCGTTATGGCAACATCTTCCTCGATAAGCGGGCCAAGGCCGGCGAATGGGTCGAACTGGCTCAGGGCGAGATAGACGATCTGGCAGCGCTTGCCGACCTGCCCGCGCGCAAAGTGCCCGCGCTGACGCCCGATGAGCAAAATCGTTGGAGCCGCGATAAGAACAAGCGTCGTCCGGTACACGCCATGCGCAAACCCAAGGCGCGTCGGTCGTGAGCCGCTGTTTCGAGCGCGCTGAAAAAAATATGCAAATCAAGGCGAAAAGAGCTTGCGGTGACGGCGTCAGATAAGTAGCATATGCAACCGTTCGAGGGGGTCGTTAGCTCAGTTGGTAGAGCAGTTGGCTTTTAACCAATTGGTCGTAGGTTCGAATCCTACACGACCCACCATTCGAACCCTGTACGGGTCGTTAGCTCAGTTGGTAGAGCAGTTGGCTTTTAACCAATTGGTCGTAGGTTCGAATCCTACACGACCCACCAGATTCAACGCCCCCGGCAATTTATTGCCGGGGGCGTTTTGGTTTGTGAGCTGTTTGCCAGAACGCGTTCTTTCCCAGCAAAATAGGCTAGAATGTGGAGGGGCCGGCCACCGCGAAAGACGCAGCGGCCGGCCCCAAAGGCGCGGCGCGTGCGCAGCATGCGCCGCGATCGGTGTTTAACAGGGGGATTCCCTGTTTGTCACAGTGGTAGACACGATGACGATAATGACTTCTCAGGCCGGTGCCGCGGCACTCGAGCCCACCGCTTATTGCCCCACCCGTATTCCTGCCGAAGACCAGGCGTACGTTACCGAAATCAAACGGCTGCTGAAGGCCGAAAACGCCGTGCTGGTGGCGCACTATTATACCGATGACGCGATCCAGCAGCTGGCCGAGGAAACCGGCGGCTGCGTGGCGGATTCGCTGGAGATGGCGCGTTTCGGCGCCCGCCACGAGGCCACCACGCTGGTCGTGGCCGGCGTGCGCTTCATGGGCGAAACGGCCAAGATTCTGTCGCCGGAAAAGCGCGTGCTGATGCCTACGCTCGAGGCCACCTGCTCGCTGGATATCGGCTGTCCGGCCGATGAGTTCAGCGCCTTCTGCGACGCGCACCCCGACCACACCGTGGTGGTTTACGCCAACACCTCGGCGGCGGTCAAAGCGCGCGCCGACTGGGTGGTGACCTCCTCCATCGCGGTCGACGTGATCGAGCACCTGCAGGCCAGTGGCGAAAAAATCCTCTGGGCGCCGGACAAGCATCTGGGCAGCTATATCCAGAAGCAAACCGGCGCCGAGATGCTGATGTGGGACGGCGCCTGCATTGTTCACGAGGAATTCAAGGCTCAGGGCGTTGAAGACCTGAAGCGCCTGTATCCTGATGCCGCGGTGCTGGTGCACCCCGAGTCGCCGGCGGCGGTGGTTGAGCTGGCCGACGTGACGGGCTCGACCTCGCAGCTGATCAAGGCCGCCAGGGAGCTGCCCAACGAGACGCTGGTGGTGGCCACCGACCGCGGCATCTTCTTCAAAATGCAGCAGGCGGTGCCGGATAAAACCCTCTATGAAGCGCCGACGGGCGGCAACGGGGCCACGTGCAAAAGCTGCGCCCACTGCCCGTGGATGGCGATGAACGCGCTGGATAACCTGGCCTCGGCGCTGCGCTGCGCCAGCGGCGAGATCATCGTCGATGAGGCGCTGCGGCTGAAGGCGCTCGCACCGCTTGAAAAAATGCTGACCTTCAACGCCTGATCTCTTTATTGATTTCCTGGCGCTGCCCATGGCTGGCAACCCCGAGATAGCGCCGTTTATGCCAGCATTTTGGTGCAAGTTCGCTATGACACAGCTTTAGGACTGTACTGCTGCAGCTATGAGAACTCTTCCAGCGCTTCACGGTAGGTGAGAAATGCTTCGCGGCGGGCCTCGATGCGCGCTTCAAGCTGGGCGTCGGACTCGCGCTTGGCGGCTTTGAGGGCAATCCCCAGCTGACGGATCCCCTTGTCGATACGCCCGGTCAGCTGCAGGTGTTCGGCACGTGCCAGATGCCCCCAGCCGATATGCCCGCTGCGCCCGGCGGCTTCGGCCAGCAGGGTAAAGCCCAGCGGGTTTTCCGGATGCTGAGCGGTCACCTTGCGCAATAGCCGGTAGGCGGCCTGGGGATCGCTTCCCAGCTGTGCCTCGGCCAACGTCAGCTGGGCGGGCAGGTAGCCGGGCATGACGCGCAACAGGCGCTGGCTACGCGCGATGGCGTCGTCTACAAGGCGTGCGTCAAGCGCGATGGCGGCCGCCGTGGCGGGCAGCAGGGCTAGGTCTTGCTGCTTGCGGGCAAGACGGTCGAGGGTTTCCAGCGCGCTTTGTGTCTGGCCTTTGTCGGCGTCGATAAGCGCCTGCAAATAAGTGATGGCCGCCGCTTCGGCGTCGTCCTGGCGCAGCGTGATCAGCGCCTGCTGGGGGGCGTTAGCATGCAGGCTTAGCAGCGTGCGGGCACGTACCATGTCGTAAAGGGTGTCGTCTTTGTGGGTGTCGGTCACGTCCAGCTGGGCGGCGCGCGACTGCGCATCGCTCAGGCGATTCTCGCTGACCGGGTGGCTGAGCAGAAATTCGGGCGGAGTGCCGCCCTGCAGCCGCGCCATGCGCTGCATGGCCTGAAACATGCGTACCATGTCCGCCGGCGGGTAGCCGGCAGCGGCCAGGGTTTTCATGCCCGCGCGGTCGGCTTCCTGCTCGAAGCGCCGCGAGTAGGTCAGCTGGTCCTGCATCAGCGCGGCCTGCGAGCCCATCGCGGCGGCCATCCCCGCGCTGCCGCTACCGCTTGCGGCGATCACCATGCCGGCGAGCATGGCAGCCATGGCCGGCAGCTGGGTTTGCTCGGCGCGGGCGCTACCGCGAGAAAAGTGGCGCTGGGCAATGTGGCCAAGCTCGTGGGCCAGCACCGAGGCAAACGCGCCTTCATCGGGGGCAAAGGCAAATAGCCCCGTATTGATGCCGATAACGCCGCCGGGGACGGCAAAGGCGTTGAGCGAGCCGTTATCCACCATCACGCTGATGGGCATTTGTCCGCCGATGCCGCTATGGGGCACCAGTCGCGCGATTAGCCGGTCAAGATAATAGTGCGCGAGCGGGTCCTGCCACTGCGGCGCCTGGGCACGAAACTGGCGTAGCCATGCGCGGCCCAGGCGCTGCTCTTTGCTGCTGGCGGCGTGGGATACGCCGTTGAGCGTGGGCAGGAGGTGTTCGCGGGCGTCGGCGCTTGCCGTGACGCTGTAGGGCAGGCTTGCCGCTAGCGCAATCGCGCAAAGCCAGCCGCCGGGTGCATGGCGTAGGCGTAACATGGCGTCCTCGTGAACGGTGAGCCGTCCATCTTGAATGGCTGTGTTAATGACTCGTTTAAGGGCTATTTTAGCGACTGTTTTAAAGCTTATGCTCGCGGCGTTGGCCTGCGGGGCGATGGGTTGAGCCACTCTTGTTTGAGCCAGCCTTGCATTGCGACATTGAACCGCCGTGCAAAGTGCCTTTAAATCGCCCCTTTAAGCGGCGTCGCTATCGAAACAGCCTAGACATAACAGTGTATGCGACAATGGCGAGTTAATGCAGAGCACGTAGTCGAAGTCCGTAGAACAAGCACCTAGGCACAGCACAGGAGGAGGCGATGTCAGAACATACGCAGTCAGGGCCGGCGGCGGGTAACCCGCCCGATGCCTTAGTGGACGCCTGCGGCTTGGCCTGCCCAATGCCATTATTAAAAGCTAAACAGTCACTTGCGAGGCTTGCTGACGGGCAGCTTGTGGAAGTGCGCGCCACCGATGCCGGTTCCTGGCGCGATATGGCCTCGTTTACCGCGCTCAGCGACCACGTTCTCGAGGGCCGCGAGCAGCGGGGCGACGTGTATTATTACTGGATTCGAAAAGCCCCGGGTGGTGCTCGATGACGCTGCGCACGATTTTGAAAAGCTGGGTGGATCGTTACTTCTCCGATGAAGAAGCGCTCATCCTGCTGCTGGTGCTGGTGGCCGGCTTTGCGGCGATCATCTGGTTTGGGCGGATGCTGGCGCCGTTTTTTACCGCGCTGGTTATCGCGTTTTTGCTGCAGGGTGCGGTGAATGCCCTGACGCACCGGCGAGTACCGCACCTGCTGGCGGTATTTCTGGTGTTTCTGGGGTTTCTCGGCGTGCTGCTGACGCTGGCACTAATTTTGCTGCCGCTGATCTGGAATCAGATGGTGGGGCTGGTGCAGGAAACGCCGCGCATGTTTGCCAGCGGGCAAAACTGGCTGGATGAGCTTCAGGCGCGCTACCCCAACCTGATTACCCCCGACCAGATGCAAAACTGGGTGGGCGCTGCCAGCCGCCAGATCAGCCAGCTGGGCCAGCGCGCGCTGACGCTGTCGCTGGCCTCTTTGGGCAACGTGCTGGCGCTGATTATTTATTTGGTGCTGGTGCCGATCCTGGTGTTTTTCATGCTCAAGGATCGCGATGCGCTGATCGGCTTTACGCTTTCTTTGCTGCCGCGCAAGCGTACGCTGCTGTCGCGTATCTGGCAGGAAATGGACGTACAGATCGCCAACTATATTCGCGGCAAGTTCATCGAAATCATGATTGTGGGCTCGGTCACGTTTAGCGTTTTTGCGCTGCTGGGCGTGCCGTACTCGGCGCTTCTGGCGGTGCTGGTAGGGCTTTCGGTGTTGGTGCCGTACGTCGGTGCGGCGCTTGCCGGGCTGCCGGTGGCGGCGGTGGCGGGATTTCATTTTGGCCTGAGCGAAGAGCTGGCCTACGTGCTGGTGGCCTACGCTGTGATTCAGGCGCTGGACGGCAACGTGCTGGTGCCGGTGATGTTTTCCGAGGCGGTCAACCTGCATCCGGTGTCGATTATCGTCGCGGTACTGTTTTTCGGCGGCATCTGGGGGTTCTGGGGTGTGTTCTTTGCTATTCCGCTGGCGACGCTGCTAAAAGCGCTGGTGTATGCCTGGCCGCGCGGGCTTCAGCGGCGCGATGAGCGCCTCGCGCTAGAGACTGAAGACGACGCTTAACGCCGCGGCGCGGCACCGGGCGTGAGTTTTGAGCCCGGTGCCTTGTCGTTAGCGTCGTCGTTAGCCGTTGAGCGCCTCGGCGGCGGCGAGCACCTCGTCGACGTGGCCTGGCACTTTGACGCCGCGCCATTCGCGCGCCAGCTTACCGTCGGCGTCGATCAAAAACGTGCTGCGCTCGATGCCTTCGTGTTCCTTGCCGTACATCTTTTTGAGTTTGATCACGCCAAACTGGCGGCACAGCGTTTCGTCGGTGTCGGCAATCAGGGCGAAGTTGAAGTCCTGCTTGGCCTTGAAATTTTCCTGGGCGCGCAGGCCGTCGCGGGAAACGCCGATAATGACCGTGTTGGCGGCGTCGAATGCCGCTTTGCTATCGCGAAAGTCGCCGCCTTCGGTGGTGCAGCCGGGCGTGCTGGCCTTGGGGTAGAAATACACCACGACCTGCCTGCCGCGCAGCTCAGACAGCGTCACGGTGGCGTCGCCGGTGGCCGTCGCGGAAAAATCCGCCACGCGCTGGCCGATATCAATGCTCATGGAAAACTCCTTGATCAGGGGTAAGACAGGTTGATTACACGCAAGCGGCGGGCGACTGTCAAAAAAACGCGGCGGGCGCTGTCTGCTTCGATAGCAAGTCGCAACGCTTTGCGCTGTACAGGCTTTCGTCGCCTGAGTACCATTTAACGTCTGTGGAACCGCAGGGCGTTAACCAAGGCGCCGGCGCGGCTCCTTGATTCAATGCACGCGCGCGTCAGCCAACGCCGCGTTTTCCGATCTTTTTTGCGTGAGGTATAAGCGGATGATCACTGGCAGCCTTGTCGCCCTGGCGACGCCGATGAAAGTCAATGGTGACATCGACTGGGACGCGCTCCGTCGTCTGGTGAATTTCCATCTCGACAACGGCACCGACGCGATCGTTGCGGCGGGCACTACCGGTGAGCCCACCACGATGTCGTTTGCCGAGCACTTTGACGTGATTCGCACCGTGGTCGAGGAAGTCGACGGCCGTATTCCGGTGATTGCCGGGACCGGCGCCAACGCCACGTCCGAGGCGGTTGAGCTGGCCCGCTACGCCGGCGAAGTCGGCGCGGACTACTGCCTGTCGGTGTGCCCGTACTACAACAAGCCGATGCAGGAAGGCCTGTACCAACACTTCAAGGCGGTGGCCGAGGGCAGCAAGATCCCGGTGATCCTGTATAACGTGCCCGGGCGTACCTGCTCTGATCTCTACAACGAGACCGTGATGCGCCTGGCCGAGGTGGATAACATCATCGGGCTCAAAGACGCCACCGGCAACCTGGAGCGCGCCGAAGACCTTATCAGCCGCCTCAAGGGCACCGATTTCATGCTCTATTCCGGCGACGACGGCACCGCGTGCGACTTCATGCTGATGGGCGGCCACGGCGACATTTCGGTGACCGCCAACGTCGCCCCCAAGGCCATGCACGAGCTGTGTGCCGCGGCCGTTGCCGGCGATTCCGAGACCGCGCACTCGATCAATACGCGGCTAATGCCGCTGCACACTAACCTGGGCGTCGAGTCCAACCCGATTCCGGTCAAGTGGGCGCTGAACCGCATGGGCTACGCCGACGCCGGCCTGCGCCTGCCGCTGACCTGGCTCTCGGACAAATACCACGCAACGATCAGCGAAGCGCTGCAGCTGGCCGAGGTCGTGGAAGACTAGGCGGCGACGGCCCGGCTAGTGGCAGGCTAAGCCCGCAACACTCAAGCGGCGCCGGCGTACGCATCGTGCCGGCGCCTGATTCGCTCAACGAAAGGTGGCTGGATGAACGCTGCGCTCAAATGGATACCGTTGGCTCTGGGGGGCGCTTTGGCGCTTGCCGGCTGCGCGCGGGATGGCTTTTACGACGACCGCAACCTCGACTACGTTGAGTCGGCGCCGGCGCCGCCGCTGGTGCTGCCCGATACCCGCGACCAGGGTCGCTACCAAAGCGCGCTGCCGATGCCCCAAAGCGACGCCCGCACGGAGCACCCCGACGCGCCGGTTGAGCCTCGGGCGCCGCGGGCGCTGAGTCTTAGCAGCGGGGCGGGCGATGCCTACGTGACCACGCGTGAGATCAACGACAAGCGCTGGCTGGTGGTCGCCGCCGATGTGGCCAGCGTCTGGCCGCAGCTGGAGCGTTTTGTCCGTACCTCGGGGCTTCACGATGTGCGTCGCCAGCCCGGGCGCGGGATGATTGCCACCCGGGAAGGCACGCTACGCCTGGATAACGCCGTGCGCCAGGGCGCGACGGAAGTGCACTGCGACGACCAGGGGCGGCCGCTCAATAGCTGCCTGGACGACCTTAAGGCCTATTTAAGCGTCCGCGCCGAGTCGGACGACACGCTGTCATCGCTTAATGCGCAGCGCGATGACCAGCGCCGGGCGGTAAAGCTGCAGCGCGAGGGTGAGCGCTGGCAGGCCAGTATCCCCTACTCGCCGGATCGTGCCTGGGCGGAGATTCATCACTACCTGGAGCAGGATTTTAACCAGGAGGAAAAGCGCGAGCTGCTCGAGGCCAACCCCCGGCGCCATGCGTTTTTGCTTGATTACCTGACGCAGAGTAATCGCGAGCGTGGCATGCTCTCGGCGATCTTTTTGCCGCTGGCTAACGTTTCGTCACAGCCTATCAGCCTTGAGCTTCGCGCCGACGGCGACAACAGCGTGCTGCAGGCAAAAAGCGACGACGAGCGTGAGCTAAGCGCTGACGACCAGCACGAGCTGCTTGAGCGCATCGTCGACTATTTGCGTTAATGCCTTTACTTACTTTTTTCGGGAGCGACCATGGAAAAGCGTCAGGAACTCTATGCCGGCAAGGCTAAATCCGTTTATACCACCGATGCGCCGGAGCTTCTGGTGCTCGAGTTTCGCGATGACACCAGCGCTTTTGACGGCAAGCGTAAAGAGGCGCTGGCACGCAAGGGCATGGTCAACAACGTCTTTAACGCCTTTATCATGGAGTGTCTGGAAGACGCCGGCATTCCTACCCATTTTGAAAAGCGCCTGTCCAACAACGAAAGTCTGGTCAAGAAGATGCAGATGATTCCGGTGGAGTGCGTGGTACGCAATATTGCCGCCGGCGGGCTGGTCAAGCGGCTGGGCGTTGAGGAGGGAATTCCCCTGACGCCGCCGACGTTCGAGCTGTTTCTCAAAGATGACGCCCGCGGCGACCCGATGATCAACGAGTCGCTGGCTGAGACGCTGGGCTGGGCCACGCCCGAGCAGCTGGCGCGCATGAAAGAGCTGACGTTCAAGGTCAACGGCGTGCTCAAGCAGCTGTTTGCCGGCGGCGACCTGCTGCTGGTGGACTACAAACTCGAGTTCGGGGTTTACGACGGCCAGGTGATTCTTGGCGACGAATTCTCCCCCGACGGCTGCCGGCTGTGGGACGCCCAAACCCACGAAAAGCTGGATAAAGACCGCTTTCGCCAAGGGCTTGGCGGGGTGATCGAAGCCTACGAAGAAGTCGGCCGGCGCATCGGTATTACCTTCCCGCAGGCGTGAACGTAACGCCGGGCGCTGTGTAAAGCGTTTCGATGGCCACTACTCTATGGCGACCACCGCCAGGGTAGTGGCCGTTTTTTTGTCCGCATGCGCATCGGCATCGTTATCAGGTGCCAGCGCCTGAAACTTCACGTCGACATCGCGCAGGCGTACGCCGTAGGTTCGCCTGGGCTCGGGGCTGCCGTGGCGGTAGGCCGGGCGCGGGTCCTGGCGCAGCACCTGCGTGATCAGCGCTTCAAGCGAGGCGCCGTCGTCGCGCCGGGCAAGCACGGCGCAGGCCTCGGGATAAAACACCACGTCGACCGCCGGCGGCGGCGCGGGGGCAAAGCCGGCACGGGCGTCCGGACGCGCCTCCAGCCAGGGAATATACGGCTTGATATCCACCACCGGCGTTTGATCGACCAGATCGCAGCCGCGCAGCACCAGCCGCGTGCCGCCCGCCGTTGCTACCCGATCAAGCTCGACAAGCGACAGCCCCAGGCGGTTGGGCCGGTTGGGGCTGCGGCTGGCAAAAACCCCCACCTTTTGATTACCGCCCAGCCGCGGCGGGCGCACCAGCGGGGTAAAACGCCCTGCGACTTGCGGTGTCTGGTGAAAAATAAAGGTCAGCCACAGGTGGCTAAACGCGGCCAGGCCGCGCACCGCCTGGGGGTCATCAAAGGGCGGCGTCAGCACTAGCGTGGTATTGGCCGCGAGGGCTAGCCCCGGCTGGCGGGGCACGCCGAACTTGTCCGGGTAATCGCTGTGAATAACGCCCAGCGGTGCGATCGAATAGGCCGCGCCCGGGTCGCGCGACGAAGCGCCGGAGGGCGCAGGCGAGAAGGGCGACGGCGTGTCTGCAAAGGAGGGCATAAATAAACGGCCTTGCGCGCTCAAGATGAAGGTTGGCGCAGTATAGGGTAAGTTGTTCGATCGTTCTTGAATGAGGGCGGATCGTGAAAGGCAGATTTTGCAGGTGACGGGCAGCGAGGACAGCATGGCGGAAATGGAAGCGTCAACGGCGGCCGAGACGCCGCGTATCGTATACCGCGAAGCGCTGGTGCGCGACGCGGCGGATCAGGCGGAAGTGTTTTATCACGCGGTGATGCAGGGAGCCGCCAACCACTACTCGCTGACCCAGCGCCGCGCCTGGGCGCGGGTGCTGCCGCGGGAGGCCAGCGCCTGGGCGGCGCGCCACCCGCTGTATAAAACGCTGGTGGCCGTGTGCGACGGGCGCTGCGTGGGCTTTTTAGAACTGGACATGGCCGCCGCGCGGGTGGAAACCCTCTACGTGTGGCCGTCGCTTGGCGGGCATGGCGTGGGCACCACGCTTTTGATTCACGCTGAACGCCTGCTGCTCGAGCAGGGCTTTAGCGCGGTGGAAATCGAAGCCAGCCTGATGCTGTTCGAGCGCCTTGAGCGCCGCGGCTGGGAAAATCTCGGCGAGGAGTGGGTCGAGCGCGGCGGCGAAAAGCTCAAGCGCTACCGCCTGCGCAAGCCGCTTTCCGCCGTTGAAACCTAGCGCGGGGCGGCATAGCTTTCCACTAGCCGCATGGACAGGTCGATGGCCTTGATGTCTTTGGTCAGCGCGCCGCTGGAAATGCAGTCAACGCCGGTATCGGCGATGGCTTTTAGCGTGGTGTCATCGACGTTACCCGACGCCTCAAGCGTGGCGCGGCCTTTGCCGCGCGCTACCGCTTCGCGCAGCTGATCGAGCGAAAAGTTATCCAGCATGATGATATCGGCGCCGGCGTCCAGCGCCTGGTCGAGCTCGTCGAAATTTTCCACTTCCACTTCGACGTTGAGCTCGCTTGCCAACTGGCGCGCGTAGCCTACCGCCGCGGCGATACCGCCGCAGGCGGTGATGTGGTTTTCCTTGATCAAAAATGCGTCCCAGAGCCCGATGCGGTGGTTATACCCGCCGCCGCAGGTCACCGCGTATTTTTGTGCCAGGCGCAAATTGGGCAGGGTTTTGCGCGTATCCAGCAGGCGTACGCCGGTGGCGTCAATCAAGTCAACGTAGCGGCGCGTGGCGGTCGCGGTAGCCGACAGCGTTTGCAGGAGGTTGAGCGCCGGGCGCTCGCCGGTCAGCAGGCTGCGCGCCGGGCCGTCAAGCGTCAAAAAGCACTGGCCGGCTCTCAAGCGGTCGCCGTCGGCGGCCTGCCAGCTAAGCGTTACGCGGCTGTCGAGCCGGCGAAATATTTCGTCGACCCAGGCAACGCCGCACAGCACCGAAGGGTCGCGGGTGATGACGCGCGCGTGCGCCCATTGCTGCTCGGGGATCAGGTTGGCGGTGATGTCGCCGGAGCCGAGGTCTTCGGTCAGTAGATGCGCAGCGCTTGAGCGTATTTCTTCAGCGAGAGCGGTGTAATAATGCATAGCGGCAGGCCTTCCCACGCGTGATATAAAACGATTGTGAAGCCGCTAGTATAGTCGACCGGTAGGCGAGTAAAAGAGCCGCGCCAAAAGAGCGCCGGTGGCCAGGGGGTAAAACGTCAAAGGAGGCGGCGTGAAACAGCTAAATCGTGAAGCAGGCCGGTGGTCGCAGGCGCGCTGGGTGGCATCACCCAATGCCAACGCGCGGCCCGAGGGCGAAGTGTCGGTGGTGGTAGTGCACAGTATTAGCCTGCCGCCGGGGGAGTTTGGCGGAGATGCCATCGAGGCGCTGTTTACCAACCGGCTGGACGCCGATGGTCATCCGTTTTTTGCCCAGCTGGCCGCGCTGCGCGTGTCGGCGCACTTTTTGATTCGTCGCGACGGCGAGTGCGTGCAGTTCGTCGATACCGAACGTCGCGCCTGGCACGCCGGGCGCTCGCGCTGGTGGGACCCGCAAGCGGGCCGGGAGCGCCAAGCGCTAAATGACTTTTCCGTGGGGGTCGAGCTTGAAGGCGATGATTACACGCCGTTTACCCGCGTCCAGTATGCCACGCTCGCCGCGCTGACCGGTTGGCTTACGGCGCGCTACGAAGCGCTCGATACCACGCGCATTACCGGCCACGCAAAAATTGCGCCGCTGCGTAAAACCGACCCTGGCCCCGCCTTTGACTGGGCGTATTTTGCTCAAACGCTGTCCCGGTGCCGTGCTCAAGGTCGTCGCCAGCGCGTGAGGTAACGTTGCCGGCGGCAAAAAGAGGCGACAGCGGCGCCGACGCTAGCCTAAAGGGCGAAAAGAGGTAGTTTAGCTACGCATTTGTTGATTTACGACGCCTGGTGATAACGTATTGAAAATGACCAAAATTGCCGCCCATAAGGCGGCCAGCTAGGCGCTTTTATGGGACAAATAATTGGCAGAGAAGCGACTTTGCGGTATAATTCTGGGCAGAAAAGAACGTTTTTTTTCTATATTTATGTAGCTTTACTACATTTTGCCGAACGCTACGTCTTGAATGTAGAATGGGTTTCCATTTTGCGCTGGCAAGGCGCGCCGGCGAACGCAGGCCTGTGGTGCACAACGTCTACCGCGGCCGCCTAGGCCCCTAGGTTCGCGGGGGCACTGTCATTTATCGTCATTCGGAGAGACCTCTAATGAGTCTGGAGACACGAGAAGATCTCGACCCGGTCGAGTCCACAGAGTGGCTGGAAGCCCTGGAGTCGGTGCTGGATCGTGAGGGTGATGAGCGAGGCCGTTACCTGCTGACCCGCCTGGCGGATCGCATGCGTCAGGATTCCGGCGTTGCGCCGTTCTCGGTGGCAACCCCGCACCGCAACACCATTCCGCCGGCGCGCGAAGCGCGCATGCCGGGCGACTTGGGCATGGAGCGCCGAATTCGCTCGCTGATCCGCTGGAACATGGCGGCCATGGTCACACGGGCCAATAACAAAAACTCGGGCATCGGCGGCCACCTGGCAAGCTTCATGTCGGCAGCGACGCTTTACGACGTGGGCTTCAGCCACTTCTTTCGCGCGCCCGAAGGCGACCACCAGGGCGACCTGATTTATGTGCAGGGCCACAGCTCGCCGGGTATCTACGCGCGCTCCTTTTTGGAAGGCCGTCTGACCGAAGCGCAGATGGACAGGTTCCGCGAAGAAGTCGACGGCGACGGCCTGTCGTCCTACCCGCACCCCTGGCTGATGCCGGACTACTGGCAGATGCCGACCGTGTCCATGGGGCTGGGTCCGATCATGTCGATCTACCAGGCGCGCTTCATCAAATACCTGGATAACCGTGGCCTCCAGGACGCGAAAGACCGCAAGGTTTGGGCGTTCCTCGGCGACGGTGAGTGCGACGAGCCGGAAACCCTGGGTGCGCTGCACGTGGCGGTTCGCGAGAAGCTCGACAACCTCAACTTCGTGATTAACTGTAACCTGCAGCGCCTTGACGGCCCGGTACGCGGTAACGCGAGCATCGTCACCGAGCTTGAAGGCGTGTTCCGCGGTGCCGGCTGGAATGTGATCAAAGTGATCTGGGGCCGCAAGTGGGACGAGCTGTTCGAGAAAGACAAGAGCGGTATGCTGCAAAAGCTGATGGACGAAACCGTCGACGGCGAGTACCAGAACTGCAAGTCCAAGGGCGGCGCCTACACCCGCGAGAACTTCTTCGGCAAGTATCCGGAGACCGCAGCGCTGGTCGCCGATATGACCGACGAAGAAGTCGGCCAGCTCGACCGCGGCGGCCATGATCCGGTCAAGGTCTACTCGGCCTACCACCAGGCGTTCCACAACGATACCGAGCGCCCGACCGTTATCCTGGCGCACACCGTCAAAGGTTACGGCCTGACCGCTGAAGGCGGCGAAGCCGACAACGAAGCGCACCAGATCAAGGCGATCGACGACCCCGAGGTCATGAAGGCATTCCGCGACCGTTTCGAAATCCCGCTGACCGACGAGCAGCTGGAAAAGGAAATGCCGTACTACCATCCGGGCGATGACTCGCCGGAAATCAAGTACATGAAGATGCGTCGCGAAAACCTGGGCGGCCACCTGCCCAACCGCCGCGCCGACTTCGAGGCGCTCGACATCCCGGGACTCGACGACAAAATGTTCGCCTCGCAGATGGGCGGTTCCAAGGGTCGCGAGTTCTCGAGCACCATGGCGTTCGTGCGGATTCTCAACGGCCTGATCAAAAACAAGCAGCTGGGCAAACACGTCGTGCCGATCGTGCCCGACGAATCGCGTACCTTCGGTATGGAAGGCATGTTCCGTCAGGTGGGTATTTATGCGCCGGAAGGCCAGAAATACGAGCCGATGGACAAAGGCCAGCTGATGTACTACCGCGAATCCCAGAAGGGTCAGGTACTCCAGGAAGGCATCAACGAAGCGGGCGCGATGTCCTCGTGGATTGCCGCGGCGACGTCCTACAGCAACAGCGGCCTGCCGATGCTGCCGTTCTACATCTATTACTCGATGTTTGGCTTTCAGCGCGTGGGCGATTTGGTCTGGGCGGCTGGCGACATGCAGGCGCGCGGCTTTATGGTCGGCGGCACCGCCGGGCGTACTACGCTCAACGGTGAAGGTCTGCAGCACCAGGATGGCCACAGCATGATTCAGGCCTCGACCATCCCCAACTGCCGCAGCTACGACCCGACCTACGCTCACGAAGTCTCGGTCATCGTTCAGGATGGTCTGAAGCGGATGTATTCCGACAAGGAAAACGTCTTCTACTACCTGACCGTGATGAACGAGAACTACGAGCACCCGGCACTGGAAGACGTGCCCGCCGGTGACATCATCAAGGGCATGTACCTGCTGCGCGAGACCAAAGGCAAGAAGGGCAAGGGCCACGTTCAGCTGCTGGGCTCCGGCACCATTCTGCGCGAAGTCGAAGCCGCCGCGGAAATGCTCGCCGAAGAGTGGGGCGTGGGCAGCGACATCTGGAGTGCCACGAGCTTTAACGAGCTGCGTCGCGAAGCGCTCGAGATCGATCGTCAGGCGTTCCTGCACCCGGAAGACGAGGCCTCCAAACCGCACGTTACCGCGTGCCTGGAAGGCCGCGAAGGCCCGGCCATTGCCGCGACCGACTACATGAAGCTCTATGCGGATCAGGTTCGCGCCTGGGTGCCGACCGACTACCATGTACTCGGTACCGACGGCTACGGCCGTTCCGATACCCGCGAGAAGCTGCGTCACTTCTTCGAGGTGAACCGCTACTTCGTCACCGTAGCGGCGCTGAAGGCGCTGGCCGATCGCGGCGATATCGACCACAAGGTGGTAAGCGAGGCGCTCAAGAAGTACGAAATTGACCCCAATAAGCCCAACCCGCTGACCAGCTGATCCGCTGCCCGGCGGGGGTGACCCCGCCGGCTCGACCCGATTTGGAAGGAGCGCGACCTTGAGTAGCGAAAACATCAAAGTGCCCGACATCGGCGGCGACGATGTCGAAATCATCGAGATTGCAGTGTCGGAAGGCGACGTCATCGAAGCGGAAGACGCGCTGATCACTCTGGAATCCGACAAGGCCAGCATGGACGTACCCTCGCCCAAGGGCGGCAAGGTGCTCAAAGTGCTGGTGAAGGAAGGCGATACCGTCTCCGAAGGCGACGACATCGTCGAGCTTGAAGTCGAAGGCGGCGAAGACGCCGGCGACGACCAGGCCGAAGACGAAGCGCCGGCCGAAGATGCACCGAAGAAAGACAGCGCGCCGAAGCAGGAAGACGCGCCGAAAGAAGAGGCAGCACCCAAGAAAAAAGCGGCCGGCGGCAAGCAGACCGTCGACGTCAAGGTGCCGGACATCGGCGACAGCGCTGAAATCATCGAAATCGCCGTCAGCGAAGGCGACGAGATCGAAGAAGAAGACGCGCTGTTTACCCTGGAGTCCGACAAGGCCTCCATGGACGTGCCCAGCCCCTACACCGGCAAGCTGGTCTCGCTTTCCGTCAAGGGAGGCGACAGCGTCTCCGAAGGCGACGTCATCGGCCAGATGGAGATCGAAGGCGAGGGCAACGACGCTCCGGCCGAAGACGCTTCTGCCGACAGCGCCCCGGCCGCCAGCCAGAGCGAGCCGGAAGCGCCCGAAGCCGACGAAGACGAGGATGACGGCGACGACGGCGAGCCCGCGCGTCAGGAAATCCGCGTGCCGGATATCGGCGACAGCGCGGAAATCATCGAAGTGTCGGTCAGCGTTGGCGACGAAATCGAAGAAGAAGACGCGCTGATTACGCTGGAGTCCGACAAGGCCTCCATGGACGTGCCCAGCCCCTACAAGGGCAAGCTGGTGGAGCTTTCCGTGAAGGAAGGCGACAGCGTGTCCGAAGGCGACGTCATCGGCATCGTCGAAACGGCGGGGGCCAAAAAAGCGGCGCCCAAGAAGCAGGCTGAAAAGAAGCAGGCTGAAAAGCCGGCAGCGCCGAAGGCCGACAAGCCCCAAAGCGCCCCGGCGCCCAAGGCTGACAAGCCCGCTGCCGCGCCGGCCAAGGACGGCAAGCGCGTTCATGCCGGCCCCGCGGTGCGCATGCTCGCCCGCGAGTTTGGCGTTGATCTGGCTCAAGTGCCGCCGTCCGGCCCCAAAGGCCGCGTGCTGAAAGAAGACGTTCAGGCGTACGTGAAAGGCGCGCTGTCCGATAAGGCACCGGCTGGCGCCAGCCAGGCTCCGGCTGCAGGCGGCAGCGGTATTCCGCCGATCCCGGATCAGGACTTCAGCCAGTTTGGCGACGTGGAAGAGAAGCCCATGGGCCGCCTGCTCAAAATGGGCGCGACCAACCTGCACCGCAGCTGGGTCAACGTACCCCATGTGACGCAATTTGAAGACGCCGACATCACCGAGCTTGAAGCCTTCCGCAAGTCGATGAAGGCCGAGGCCGAAGCCCAGGGCGCGAAACTCACGCCGCTGCCGTTTTTGGTCAAGGCGTGCGCCTTTGCGCTCAAGCAGTTCCCGCAGTTCAACGTCAGCCTGAAAAGCGACGGTGAAACCATGGTGTGGAAGAACTACGTCCACATCGGTATCGCCGTGGATACGCCCGAAGGCCTGATGGTGCCGGTACTGCGTAACGCCGACCAGAAGTCGCTGCTGGAGATCGCTCGCGAAATGGGCGAGCTGGGCAAAAAAGCCCAGAGCAAGAAGCTCAAGCGCGAGGAAATGACCGGTGGCTGCATGACTATTTCGAGCCTTGGCTCGATCGGCGGCACCGCATTCACGCCCATCGTCAACGCGCCGGAAGTCGCCATTCTGGGCGTTTCCAAAGCGCAGATGAAACCGGTATGGGACGGCAATGATTTCCAGCCGCGGCTGATGATGCCGCTTTCGCTGTCTTACGACCACCGCGCGGTTAACGGGGCAGATGCGGCGCGCTTCACGACATTCCTGTCGAACGTGCTGGGCGATATCCGCCGTATGCTGCTGTAATCGGCAAACGGTAGGTAGAGTCGAAAACGGCGCCTGCGGGCGCCGTTTTTGTTGCCGGAAGGTGACAAAATGCCTCAGGCGCCGAGCTTGGCGTACACCTAACAGACAGTTGTATCAGCGACGCTGCGCCGTTATTGTCGGGGACTGTTTTTTTGCGCAAATTTTGCTGAGCAGGCTTTCCGGGCGGGCTCGTCAGGTACTGGTTTTATTCAAGGAGTCATACTATGCGGTTAATTTTGTTGGGCGCGCCGGGCGCGGGTAAGGGCACCCAGGCGCAGTTTATTTGCGAGCAGTACAAAATCCCCCAGATTTCTACCGGCGACATGCTGCGCGCGGCGATTAAAAACGAAAGCGAGCTGGGCCTCAAGGTCAAAGACATCATGAACAGCGGCGGGCTGGTGTCCGACGACATCATTATTGATCTGGTCAAAGAGCGCATTAGCCAGCCGGACTGCGAGCACGGCTTTCTGTTCGACGGCTTCCCGCGCACCATTCCCCAGGCTGACGCCATGAAAGACGCCGGCGTACGCCTCGACCACGTGCTGGAAATTGCCGTGGCCGACGATGAAATCGTCAACCGCCTGGCCGGGCGCCGCGTACATCCCGCCACGGGGCGTACCTACCACGTTGAGCATAATCCGCCCAAAGAAGCGGGTAAGGACGACGTGACCGGCGAGGCGCTGATTCAGCGTGAGGACGACCTCGAATCCACGGTGCGCAACCGCCTGGCCGTCTATCACGACCAGACCGCCCCGCTGGTCGACTACTACCAGCAGTGGGCCAAGGACGATCCCGCCGCCGCGCCGCGCTACCACCGCGTTGAAGGCGTGGGCAGCGTTGACGACATTACTCGTCAGGTGACAAACGCGCTGGATACGCAGGCGGCGTAATGGCGCTGAACCTACTGGCTCTGGACGCCTCGTCGAGCGCCTGCTCGGCGGCGCTGCTGCTTGACGATGGGGCAGGTGAGCGCCGCTGCCTTGCGCGCTTTGCGATGACGCCCCGGGAGCACACCCGGCGGCTGCTGCCGATGGTCGACGAGGTGCTGGCGGAGGCCGGCGTGGTACCGGGTGCGCTTGACGCGGTGGCCTTTGGCCGCGGCCCCGGCTCGTTTACCGGCTTACGGATTGCGGCCGGTGCCGCCCAGGGGCTGGCGTTCGGCCTGGACTGCCCGCTGCTGGGTATTTCCACGCTGGAAGCGCTGGCATTGCAGGCGCACCGCCGCTTTGACGTTACCCACGTCGCCACTTTGATCGACGCGCGCATGAACGAGGTGTACGCGGGGTTCTGGCGCTGTGAACGTGGCGTGATTACGCGGCTGGGCGAGGAGGCGGTGATTGCCCCCGAGCGTTTGGCGCTGCCAAAAGTCGCTACCGGCGAACGCTTTACTGCCGTGGGCTCCGGGCTTGCGCTCGCCGACGGCTTTACTCCCGCCTTTAGCGCAGGGTTCGAGCCGCTGGACCGCGAACGGGAAAACGGCCCGCTTGAGCCGCGCGCCGAGGAAATGGCCTGGCTTGCCGCGCGCGACTTTGACGCCGGACTTGGCCAGCCGGCACATCTGGCTCAGCCGGTGTATCTGCGCAACGAAGTGGCGTGGAAGAAGACGGCGGAGCAGAGGCCGGCAGAGAATCAAGCGCCATGAGCGCTGACCGCGTCGGCGGTGAAAGCGTCGTACTTGAGATTGACGACATTGCGCTGCCCGCCGGGCTGACGCTCGAGCGCCGCGCCCAAGGGCTGGTGCTGGCCGGTGATGAAACACGCTACGGCAAGCCGCTGTACGTGGATTTTGTCGGCGGCAAGGCCGGCCACCGGCGGCGTTTTGGCGGCGGTCGCGGCCAGCTCATCGCCCGCGCCTGCGGGCTGGGTAAAGGCGTGACGCCCAGCGTGATCGACGCCACGGCGGGGCTGGGCCGCGACGCTTTCGTGCTGGCCAGCTTGGGCGCCTCGGTGGTGCTGCTCGAGCGGGTGCCGGCGATTGCCGCGCTGCTGGCCGACGGCCTTGCGCGCGCGGTCGGCCACGCCGACACCGCCGGGATTGCCGCGCGTATGCGGCTAATGCCGGGGGATGCCACGGTCGAGCTGGCAGCCCTGGTCGCGGCGGCGGGGCAGGCGGCCGAGGTGGTGCACCTGGATCCGATGTTTCCCCACCGCGACAAGTCCGCGCTGGTGAAAAAGGACATGCGCGTGTTTCGCGAGCTGGCCGGTGACGACGCCGACGCCCCGCGCCTGCTTGAAGCCGCGCTCGACGTGGCCACCCATCGGGTAGTGGTCAAGCGCCCGCGCAAGGCGCCGCCCATTGCCGGGCCGGCGGTATCACATACGCTCGAAGGCAAAACCAGCCGCTACGATATCTACGTTCACCGCTCGCTGCGCCCGCGGCGGGCCCGGGAGGCCTAGATGCTGGTGTGGCGCGAGCACAACCGGTTTACGCTGCTGCCCGAGGCGGCGAATTTTCTGCCGGCGATGTTCGCGGCATTGGAGCAGGCCGAGCGCTACATTCTGGTCGAGCTTTACCTGATGGAGTCCGGCCAGCTGGCCGACCGGGTGATCGCATCGCTGGTGGATGCCGCGCGGCGCGGCGTGACGGTGTGTCTGCTGCTCGACGGCTTTGGCAGCATGGGGTTATCCCGTCACGACCGCCAGCGGCTGCAGGACGGCGGCGTGGCGCTGCGGTTTTTCAATCCGCTGGGGTGGCATTCGCTGACCCGCAATCTCAGCCGCGATCATCGCAAAATTGTGCTGGTCGACGGCCGCGTGGCCTTTGTCGGCGGCTTTGGCGCGGTGGATGAATTTCTTGACGCCTGGTATGAAATAGCGGTGCGCGCCGAAGGCCCGGTGGTGGCCGATTGGGAGGCGCTGTTTCGGCGGCTATGGGCCTCGCGGTTTACCCACGGTGAGCGCAAAAGTCTGTCGCCAAGCCTGCCGGAAGCGCCCGTCAGCGAGCCTGGCGGTAATATGCGCGGGCGGGTGATGATGGGGCGCGGGTATCGCTATCAGGCCATCCGGCTGTCGCTGCAGTTCCGCGTGGATAACGCCCAGAGTCGGCTGTGGCTATGTACGCCGTACTTTGTCCCCACGCTTGCGCTGCGCAAACGGCTGAAGCGCGCCGCCCGCCGCGGCGTTGACGTCCGCCTGCTATTGCCCGGCGGACAGAACGACCACCTCAGCGTGCGCTACGCCAGCCAGCGCTTTTACGCCGCCATGCTCAAAGCCGGCGTGCGTATTTTTGAGTTTCAGCCGAGCTTCATCCACGCCAAGTTCGTGCTGGCGGATGACTGGAGCAGCATCGGCTCGTGCAACTTTGACCATTGGAACCTGCATTGGAACCTGGAGGCCAACCAGGAGGTCGACGACGCGGCCTTTGCGACCGAGATCGGCGCGCTGTTCGAGCGCAATTTTTTGCTCAGCGATGAGGTCAGCGCCAGCGCCTGGGCCGGGCGCTCCTGGTATCAGCGGGCCCGCGAATGGCTGTTTGGCGTATTCGACGGGCTTTTGACGCGGCTAAAATAGGCGTGCCTAGGGGGCGTTAACAATTAGGCCAGCCATATGGCGGCTGACACGAGGCAGAGG
>JAKDRW010000015.1 GCA_030454225.1 Vreelandella subglaciescola
AAAGCGCATGGCATCAGAGCATAAACCTATTCCACCGTGACGCTTTTGGCCAGGTTGCGCGGCTGGTCGACATCGGTGCCTTTGAGCACGGCAACGTGGTAGCTCAAAAGCTGCAGCGGCAGGGTGTAGAGCAGCGGTGCCAGCGCTTCATGAACGCGGGGCAAGTGCAGGACGGTGACGTCGTCTTCGCTGTCGTCGATGCCGACGCTCTCGTCGGCGAAGACGAACAGCTGGCCGCCCCGGGCGCGGACTTCCTGCAGATTGGACTTGAGCTTTTCCAGCAGATCATCGTTGGGGGCGACGGAAATCACCGGCATTTCGCTGTCTACCAGCGCCAGCGGCCCGTGCTTGAGCTCGCCTGCCGGATAGCCTTCGGCGTGGATGTAGGAGATTTCCTTGAGCTTGAGCGCGCCTTCCAGAGCAATGGGGAAGTGCGCGCCGCGGCCGAGAAACAGCGCGTGGTGCTTTTCGGCAAAGGCCTGGGAAAGCGCCTCGATTTCGCCGTCCAGCGCCAGCACCTGACGGCAGATAGCGGGCAGCGTTTTCAGCGCGGCGACGATCTCGGCGTGCTCGCCGTTTGGGGTGGTTTTGCACTTGCCAAGCGACAGGGTCAACAGCATCAGCGCGACCAGCTGGGTAGTGAAGGCTTTGGTCGAGGCGACGCCGATTTCGGGGCCGGCGTGGGTCATCAGCGCAATATCGGATTCGCGCACCAGGGAGCTTCCCGGCACGTTGCAGATGGCAAGCGAGCCGACGTAGCCAAGCCCCTTGGCAAAGCGCAGCGCGGCCAGGGTGTCGGCGGTTTCCCCCGACTGCGAGAGCGTGACAAACAGCGTGCCCTCGGCCACCACCGGGTGGCGATAGCGAAACTCCGAGGCCACTTCAACCTGTACCGGCACGCCGGCGTAGCGCTCAAGCCAGTAGCGCGCCACCAGCCCGGCGTGGTAGCTGGTGCCACAGGCGATGATCTGGATCTGGCGGGTTTGGGCAAACAGCGCCGGCGCCTCGGGGCCAAAGCTTTCTGCCGGCACGCTGTGCTCGCCCAGCCGGCCTTCCAGGGCTGCGCTAATTACCTTGGGCTGCTCAAAGATTTCCTTGAGCATGAAGTGGCGGTAGTCACCTTTGCTGGCCACGCCGTCGGCGTATTCGAAAATGCGAACCGGACGCTCGACGGCCCGCCCGTCGCGATCGACAATGTGCACGCTGCCGCCGGCGCCAAGCTCGACCATGTCGCCTTCTTCCAGATAGATGAAGCGGTCGGTGACCTGCAAAAGCGCCAGCGGGTCCGAGGCCAGAAATGCTTCGTCGATGCCTACCCCTACCACCAGCGGGCTGCCCTGGCGTACGCCCACTACAATGCCGGGCTCCTGCGGGCTCATCACGCCTAGCGCGTAGGCGCCGCCCAGGGTGTCGACGGTTTGCTTGACGGCGTCAAACAGGCCCACACCGCCGGCGAGCACGTCGGCCAGGCGGTGGGCAATCACCTCGGTGTCGGTTTGCGAAGTAAAGGTATGGCCGCCGGCCTCAAGCTCGCGCTTGAGCGCTTCGAAGTTTTCAATAATGCCGTTGTGCACCACCGCTACCGTATCGCCGCTATGGTGCGGGTGGGCATTGGCCTCGGTAGGCTTGCCGTGGGTGGCCCAGCGGGTGTGGGCAATGCCTGCCGTGCCCGGCAGCGGCGCGCCTTCAAGGCAGTCAGCCAGGGCGGCGACCTTGCCCACGGCGCGGTGACGGGTGAGCGCGCCCTCATGCAGCACCGTCATGCCGGCAGAGTCGTAGCCGCGGTACTCCAGCCGTTTGAGGCCTTCGAGCAAGATACCTTGAACGTTGCGCTGGGCAACGGCGGCGATAATGCCACACATAGCGTTTCTCCTTGTCTGCGTTTTAGTCGCGCTTTTCGGGACGCGGCCAGTCGGCTTTTTCGCGCTGGGGCGTACGGGTAATGCCCAGCGCATGATCGCTAACGTCTCGGGCAATGGTCGAGCCGGCGCCAACCGTGGCGCCTTTGCCCACGTTGACCGGCGCCACCAGCGCGGTGTTGGAGCCGATAAAGGCGTCGTCACCGATTTGCGTGCGGTGCTTGTTGACGCCGTCGTAGTTGCAGGTGATCGTCCCCGCGCCAATATTCACATTGCGGCCCAGGGTGGCGTCGCCCACGTAGCTTAAATGATTGATCTTGCTGCCTTCGCCAACGTCCACGTTTTTGGTTTCAACAAAGTTACCCACCCTGGCGGCTACCGCCAGTCGCGTGCCCGGGCGCAGCCGGGCGTAGGGGCCAATGTGGTTGCGCCCGGCGGCCACGCAGTGCTCCAGCACGCTATGGCTTGCCACCACGCTTTCGGCGCCCACGGTGGCGTTTTTGATCACGCAGTAGGGGCCGATGTGCACGCCTTCGCCCAGGCTGACATCGCCTTCAAACACGCAGCCTACGTCGATAAACACGTCGTGCCCACAGGTCAGCGTGCCGCGCACGTCGAGCCGCGCGGGGTCGGCAAGCGCCACGCCCTGAGCCATCAGCTGCTCGGCGTAACGGCGTTGGTAGGCGCGCTCGAGGTGCGCCATCTGCGCGCGGTTGTTCACCCCTTCGACCTCGACCGGCGTTGCCGGCTGTGCAGTCGACACGCTCACACCTTCGGCCGCGGCCATGGCGATCACGTCGGTCAGGTAATATTCGCCCTGGGCGTTGTCGGCCGAAAGCCTGGGCATCCAGCGTTTCAGCTGGGCGGCGGTCATCGCCATAATGCCAGTGTTGCATTCGCTCAACGTCAGCTGCTCGGCGCTGGCGTCTTTCTGCTCGACGATGGCCACCGCGCTGCCGGCGGCGTTGCGCACGATGCGCCCGTAGCCGTCGGGATTATCCAGCGTGACGGTCAAAAGCCCCATATGCTGCTCGTCGACGCGCTCGAGCAGCGCGGCCAGCGTCTCGCGGCGGATCAGCGGCACGTCGCCGTACAGCACCAGCACCCGGCCGTGGCCCAGGCCGTCCCGCGCGGGGGCCACCGCGTGCCCGGTGCCTTTCTGTTCGGCCTGCACGCTAAAGCGTGCAGGCGCATCGTCAAGTGCTTCGCGCAGCGCGTCGCCGCCGTGGCCAATCACCACATGGGTGCGCTGGGGCGCAAGCCCCGCCGCCGTATCGAGTACGTGGCGCACCATGGGCTTGCCGGCTAGCGGGTGCAGCACCTTGGGCAGGCTGGAGCGCATGCGCGTGCCCTTGCCGGCGGCGAGAACGATAATATCCAACTCTTCGTGCATGGGGTTATCCTTGTGGGTCTGCGGCGGGGTCATCGGCCACCTTGACGGCGTGCTCGGTGATAAAATCGGCGCCGATAAAATCGGCAAAGGCAGGGCTTGCCAGGCTTGTCCAGCCGTCATCATCGCGGATCAGCATCAGCACGCTAAGGTCCTGTGCCAGCGCCAGCGCCATGCCGTCTTTATCACCCAGCACCGTCATCGCCGTGGCCCAGGCATCCGCCCAGGCGTTGGACGGGTGAACCACGGTAACCGAGGCCAGCGAGTGGGTAATCGGTCGGCCGGTGCGCGGGTCAATGGTGTGCGAAAAACGCTGACCGTCCTGCTCAAAGTAGTTGCGGTAATCGCCCGAGGTGGCCACCGACATATTCCCCAGGGGAATCACGAACTGGGCGCTTTTCTTGCCGTCCTGCGGCTTTTCTATGCCAATATGCCAGGGCGTTTGATCTGCGCTATCGCGATAGCCGTGGGTAATCAGGTCACCGCCCAGGTTGACCAGGTAATTCTCGATGCCCTGCTCATCCAGGTAGTGCGCCACGCGGTCGGTGCCGTAGCCCTTGGCCACGGCAGACAGATCCACAAACACGTCGCGGGTGCGCCGCGCGCGGTTTTTCTCGGCGTCGACGTCCAGGGCGTCAAAGCCCACCTGATCAAGGCGTTCTTCGAGCTCATCCTCGTCGGGAACCGCCTTGGGCTTGGCTTCGGGGCCGAAGCTCCACAAATTGACCAGCCCGCCGATGGTAACGTCAAAGGCGCCGTCGCTTTGCCGGGAAATTTTCTGGCTGATCGACATTACCTTGATCAGTGGCGCCGGCAGCGTTTGCCACTCGCCCATCGGCGCGTGGTTGAAGGCGACCAAGTCGCTATCGTCGCGGTAGGTCGACATGGCTTCATCGACGCTTTCAAGCTCGGCCAGAAAGCCCTTTTCCAGCGCCTCGGCCTCGCTTTTGGTCAGCGGATCGGACACGCTGACCTGATAAAAGCTGCCGAACACGCCGCCGTCAAAGCTTACCGGACCGTCCAGCGTCTGCTCGCCCTGTGAGCAGCCGGAAAAAAGCGCCAGCGCCATAAGGCCGAGCCCCGCGGCCAGCGCTTTGAACGTTATATGTCGCATGATAATGCCCCGCCCCGTTGTCTTAATCTTTTACGCATAAACTATTGCCTGAATCTCTTAACCATAAAATAGCCACAGCAGCCACACGCCCAGCACGATGCGGTAGAGCACGAAGGGCTGCATGCCCAGCCGCGCAATGAAGGCCAGAAAAAAGTGGATGCACAGATAGGCGCTGACGCCGGCAAGCGCCGTTCCCGTCAGCAGGGTGGACCATTCGATCGGCGCGGCCTGGCGGCTCAGGGTGATGATTTCCATGCCGCCGGCCAGCACCGTCACGGGGATCGACAGCAAAAACGAGAACCGCGCCGCCGCCGCGCGGCTCATCCCCACCATCAGCGCCGCAGTAATGGTAATGCCCGAGCGCGACGTGCCGGGGATCAGCGCCAGCGCCTGGGCGCAGCCGATCAGCGCGATATCTCGACCGCGCAGCTGGTATTCGTCGCGGGTGCCTTTGCGGGTCCAGTCGGCATAGCCCAGCAGCAGACCAAAGCCGATCAGCGCGACGCCAATAATCAGCGTGGAGCGCATATGCTGCTCGATCACGTCGCGAAAAATCAGGCCGACGATGCACACCGGCAGCGTGGCGAGTGCCACCCCCAGCGCGAGCCTTGCTTCGCCGTCGATGCCTTGGCCGCGAAGGACTTTAAAACTGCTTTGCAGCATGGTGAAAATTTCGCGGCGAAAATATGTCACCACCGCCAGTAGGCTGCCCATATGCAGGGCCACATCGAACGCCAACCCCTGATCTTGCCAGGTGGTTAACGCCGGCACCAGAATCAAGTGGGCCGAGCTCGACACCGGCAAAAACTCGGTGAACCCCTGCACCACGGCTAATACGATGACCTGCAACCAATCCATGCGTCACCCTGAAAACGCCAGTAAAAGAAAGCCCGAAAAGAAGGCCCGAAAAAAAGCCCGCAGGCGAAAATCAATAACAGCAAAGCGCTAATTGACGGTGAATAACCGGCGCCCAAGAATACACGTCTACCGCGGCGTTGTCCGCCCCGGCGCCAGCAAGCCGCCGGCCACTTGCGCTACACTAGCCGCGCGGCACCACGAGGAGTGCCCACGTTGCTGAGAAGTTATCCATGAGCACTAGCATCGATTCCCGAGAAGAACAGCTTAATCGCGAGGCCAAGCGCGTCACCTACGTGGGCGCCTGGCTTAACGGCATCCTCAGCGTGGCCAAGGTCATCGTCGGCTCCTGGGTCGGCTCGGCGGCGCTGATTGCCGACGGCATCCACTCGTTTTCCGACCTGATTACCGATGCCTTTGTGCTGGCGGGCATTCACTATGGCCGCCAGGGACCCGACCACGACCACCCGTACGGCCACGGACGCATTGAAACGCTGACTACCCTGCTACTGGGCAGCGTGCTGATCTTTGTCGCCGGGGGGATTGCCTGGTCAAGCCTGGACCGGCTGTTCAGCGGTGAAGGCATCGGCGCGCCGGGACTCTGGGCCATACTGCTCGCCGGCCTCGCCCTGCTCTCCAAAGAATGGATTTTCCGCTACACCATGCGCGTGGCCAAGCGGGTCCAGTCCAAGCTTTTGGAAGCCAACGCCTGGCATTCAAGAAGCGACGCCCTGTCGACCGTGGTGGTCCTGGTGGCGATGATTGCCGCGCAGTTTGGCCTGGGCTGGGTCGACGCCGTCGCCGCGATTATCGTCGGCCTGCTGGTGGGGAAAGTCGGCTGGGATTTGCTCTGGGAGTCGGCCCGGGAGCTGGTGGATACTGCGCTGCCCGATGCCACCCAGCAGCAAATGCACGACGTGGCCCAGCGCGTGCCGGGCGTCGATGGCGTGCACGACCTGCGCACGCGCCAGTCGGCCGGCTGGGCAATAGTCGATCTGCACGTGGTAGTCGCCAAGCGGGTCAGCGTTTCAGAGGCCCACGAAATCGGCAACGAAGTCAGCCGTCAGCTGCGCCATGCCTTTCCCGCACTAACCGACGTGACCTTTCACATCGACCCCGAAGACGACGCCGGCGAAGGCGACCCCAGCCGCCTGCCGGGGCTGCCACTGCGCCCGGAAGTGGAAGCGACCCTGGACGAACGCTGGTACGCCAATCCCATATGGCGCACCCGCGCCGAGCTGCAGCTGCACTACCTGAACGGCAAGGTCTCGGTCGCGCTGATCGTCGGCGACGGTATCCATCAGCCGCCGCAGTGCCTGGCCAGCCAGCTCAAGGCGCTGGCCGGCGACGTTGAGTGGCTGGGTAACGTTGAAATTCTGCTGATTACCCGCGCCACCAGCAGCGCCACCCGCTAGCCCACGTTGGTCAGCACGGCCGTGGCGATGCTGAAATAAATCACCACCCCGGAGGCGTCGATCAGCGTAGTCACCAGCGGCGCCGAGGCGGTCGCCGGGTCGAGCTTGAAGCGCTCAAGCACAAACGGCAGGCACATGCCCAAAAGGCTGCCAAACAGCACGATGGTGACCATGCTGGTGGCCACGACAAAGGCAACCGCATCGCCGCCGCGCATGATGCCAATCGGCGCAACCGCGATCGCCATGGTCAGCCCCAAGGAGCCTGCCACCAGCAGTTCGCGCCCCAGCAGCTTACTCCAGTCCTTGACGCCGACATCGCCGGTAGCCATGCCGCGCACCATCAGCGTAGCCGCCTGGGCGCCGGCGTTGCCGCCGCTGCCGATCAGCAGCGGCAGGAAGAACACCAGCGCGACCTGGGCGGCAATGGTGTCTTCGAAGTAGGCGATGCCGGCACCGGAAAACAGGTTGGCGAATACCAGCAGCACCAGCCACATCACGCGCTTGCGGTATAGCGTCCACAGCGAAACGCGGCCGATGCCCTCTTCCAGCTGGCCGATCGACATCCCCTTGTGGATATCTTCGGTAGCCTCGGATTCAACCACGTCCATGGCGTCATCGTGGGTGACGATGCCCACCATGCGATTGCCGACATCGATGATCGGCAGCGCGATCAGGTCGTAACGCGCCACAATACGCGCGACCTCCTCCTGCAGCTCGTCCACCGCGGCGTTGATCACGTCCTTGATCATGATGTCGTCTACCAGCACGCCGGGGGGCGTCACCATCAGCATGCGCAGCGACATGGTGCCGATCAGCCTGCCATTGTCCGAGAGGATATAAAGCTGGTAGACCGTTTCCGCGTCGGGGGCGGTCTGGCGCACCCGCATCAGCGCCTGCGATACCGTCATGCCGCTGGCAATGGCCACATAGTCAGAGGTCATGATGGCGCCGGCAGTGCCTTCTTCGTAGCTCGACATACGCTTGAGCTCTTCGCGCTCCTCGCGCGCCATGCGCCTCAGCAGCGCTTCACCGCGGTCTTCATCGAGCAGGTTGAACAGGTCAGCGCGCTCGTCAGAGCCCATTTCTTCGAGCAGCGTGAGCACCCGATTATCGGACAGCTCGCCGACCACCTGCAGCTGGTAGTCGCCGGGCAAATACCCCAGCACGTTGGCCGCGCGGTCGGTTTCCAGCATGTCGAGCGTAGCGATCGCCACGTCGAGGGCGTTATCGTCCTCGATCAGGGTTTCAATAACCTCGCCGATATCGGGCGAACGGATCTCGCTTAGCCGCTCGACCACGGCCTCGCGGTCGGGCGTATCGGTAGCCGCCGCGTCGTGGGCCGCCGGCAAGGCCAAGAGATCATTTTTTACCGCTTCGAGGGTATTATCATTTAGCGCCATGGGTATCCTCCACGCGGCAGTGAAATCGCGATGATGCGTTTTGGCTATGTTAACAGACAATAAAACGGGGCTTTTCCCGCCGGGCAAAAAAACGCCCCCTGGATCCTTGTGGACTCAGGGGGCGTGGTCTTCTTGGCCGGGGCCGCCGTCTTGCAACTAGCGACCGGCCTTGTTGCGCAGCTGCTGGATAGTACGCAGCTTGGCCACCGCCTCGGCAAGCTCCGCCGACGCGCGGGTGTAGTCAAGCTCGGCGGATTTTTCGTTAAACGCCTTGAGCGCCTCGCGGCGCGACTCTTCGGCGGCGGCCTCATCGAGGTCTCCCGCGCGAATCGCCGAGTCCGCAAGGATCGTGACGACATCGGGCTGCACTTCCATGAAGCCGCCGGAAACGAAGAAGCTTTCTTCGTCGCCGCCGTCAAACTTCACGCGGACCGGCCCCGGTTTCAACGACGTCAGCAGCGGGGCGTGACCCGGTAAAATACCCAGATCCCCCGTCGTGCCCGATGCAATCACCTGCTCAACACTGCCCGAGTAGATGGCCGCTTCGGCGCTGACGATATTGCAATTAAAGCTATTCGCCATGGCGAATCCCCCTGGTAAACGGGATTACTGCTGCATCTTGCTGGCTTTCTCGACGGCTTCGTCGATGGTGCCGACCATGTAGAAGGCCTGCTCGGGCAGCTCGTCGTATTCACCGTTCAGGATGCCCTGGAAACCGGCGATGGTGTCTTTCAGCGACACGTATTTGCCGGGTGCACCGGTAAAGACCTCGGCGACAAAGAACGGCTGCGACAAGAAGCGCTGGATCTTACGCGCCCGGGCAACGGACAGCTTGTCTTCGTCGGACAGCTCGTCCATACCCAGAATCGCGATGATGTCCTTGAGCTCCTTGTAGCGCTGCAGCACGCCCTGCACGCCGCGGGCAATGGCGTAGTGCTCATCGCCAACTACCTGCGGGTCCAGCTGGCGCGAGGTGGAGTCGAGCGGATCGATCGCGGGGTAAATACCCAGCTCGGCGATCGAACGCGCGAGTACTACGGTGGCGTCCAGGTGCGAGAAGGTGGTCGCCGGCGACGGGTCGGTCAGGTCATCCGCGGGCACGTAAACGGCCTGGACGGAGGTGATCGAGCCGTCTTTGGTCGAGGTGATACGCTCCTGCAGAACGCCCATTTCCTCGGCCAGCGTCGGCTGGTAACCCACCGCGGACGGCATCCGCCCCAGCAGCGCCGAAACTTCGGTGCCCGCCAGCGTATAGCGGTAGATGTTATCCACAAACAGCAGCACGTCGCCGCCTTCATCGCGGAAGTCCTCGGCGATGGTCAGGCCGGTCAGCGCTACGCGCAGACGGTTACCCGGCGGCTCGTTCATCTGGCCGTATACCAGCGATACCTTGTCGATAACGTTGGAGTCGGTCATTTCGTGGTAGAAGTCGTTACCCTCACGGGTACGCTCGCCCACGCCGGCAAACACGGAGTAGCCGCTGTGCTCGGTAGCAATGTTGCGGATAAGCTCCATCATGTTGACGGTCTTGCCCACGCCGGCGCCGCCGAACAGGCCGACTTTACCGCCCTTGGCAAACGGGCAGATCAGGTCGATGACCTTGATGCCGGTTTCCAGCAGTTCTTCGGACGCTGACTGGTCGGCGTAGCCCGGCGCTTTGCGGTGGATCGGCATGCGTTTTTCTTCGCCGATCTCGCCCGCCTCATCGATGGGCTCACCGAGTACGTTCATGATCCGGCCCAGAGTCGCCTTGCCCACGGGCACGGAAATCGCCGCGCCGGTGCTGCTTACCTCAGTGCCGCGCTTGAGCCCTTCGGTGGTGCCCATCGCGATGGTGCGCACTACGCCGTCGCCCAGCTGCTGCTGGACTTCCAGTACCGTCTCGGACTGGGAGACGTTCAGCGCGTCGTAGACCTTGGGCACCGAGTCCCGCGGGAACTCTACGTCAATCACCGCGCCGATGATTTGTACGATATGTCCGCTCATCTTGGTTCCTCTTTAAAACCTGCAAATGAAACCTGTGTGCCGGGAGGCAGTACCTCCCGAGGCGTTATACAGCAGCGGCACCGCCGACGATTTCAGAAATTTCCTGGGTAATGGCGGCCTGACGGGCCTTGTTGTATACCATTTCCAGATCGTCGACCAGGTCGCCGGCGTTGTCGGTAGCGCTCTTCATGGCAATCATGCGCGCCGCCTGCTCGCAGGCGCCGTTCTCCACCACTGCCTGATATACCTGCGATTCGATAAAGCGAACCAGCAGGCTATCGAGCAACGCCTTGGCATCCGGTTCATACAGGTAGTCCCAGCTTTGGGGACGGGCGTTTTCCTGCTCCGACCCGTTATCACCCACGTCGGGCGACAACGGCAGAAGCTGACGTACCACCGGCTGTTGCGTCATGGTGTTAACGAATTCGTTATTCACCACGTACAGGCGATCCAGCTGGCCTTCGTCATACGCTTCGAGCATGACCTTGACGCTACCAATCAGATCTTCGGCCCGGGGTGCTTCGCCCAGGCCACTTTTGGCTGCCACCAGCTTACCGCCATATTTGTTGAAAAAGCTGCCGGCCTTGCTGCCCAGCGCGCAGAAATCAAGCTCTGCGCCCTGGTCGCGCCAGGCGGCGGCGTCTTTCAACACGGCTTTGAACAGATTGTTGTTCAACCCACCGCACAGGCCGCGATCCGACGACACCACGATGTAGCCCACGCGCTTTACTTCGTCGCGTGCGACCGTATAGGCGTGCTTGTACTCGGGGTTGGCATCGGCAATGTGGGCGACCACGTTGCGGATTTGCCGGGCGTAAGGCTGGCTGGCCTTCATCAGATCTTGTGCTTTACGCATTTTCGACGCAGCCACCATTTCCATGGCGCTGGTAATCTTTTGCGTATTTTTAATGCTCCCGATCTGGGTGCGTATCTCTTTTGCAGCTGCCATAGCGATCTACCTTTCGTTCGTGGCTCTCAGAGAAGAAGGCAGGCCCACCCTGAGGTGAGCCAAACGCTTTACCAGGTCTGAGTGGCCTTGAACTGTTCAAGCACCGACTTCAGGCCGTCCTTGATCTCGTCGCCGTAGTCGCCAGACTGGTTGATCTTCTCCAGCAGCGCTGCGTGTTCGGCTTTGGCGTAGTCGTGCAGGGCGCTTTCAAAGTCCAGCACCTTGGTCACGTCAACGTCGTCCAGGTGGCCTTCGTTGGCCGCATACAGCGACAGCGCCATTTGCGCCACCGACATCGGCGAATACTGCTTTTGCTTCATCAGCTCGGTCACCCGCTCACCGTGCTCAAGCTGCTTGCGCGTAGCTTCGTCGAGATCCGAGGCAAACTGCGAGAACGCCGCCAGCTCGCGGTACTGCGCCAGCGCCAGGCGGACGTTGCCGCCGAGCTTTTTGACGATCTTGGTCTGCGCCGAGCCGCCTACGCGCGAGACCGACAGGCCGGCGTTGATAGCTGGACGGATGCCCGAGTTAAACAGGTCCGTCTGCAAAAAGATCTGGCCGTCGGTGATCGAGATCACGTTGGTCGGAACGAACGCCGAGACGTCGCCGCCCTGGGTCTCGATGATCGGCAGCGCGGTCAGCGAGCCGGTCTTGCCCTTGACTTCACCGTTAGTGAACTTCTCAACGTAGTCAACGTTTACGCGAGCGGCACGCTCGAGCAGACGCGAGTGGAGATAGAACACGTCGCCCGGGTAGGCTTCACGGCCCGGCGGACGGCGCAGCAAAAGCGATACCTGACGGTAGGCTACGGCCTGCTTGGACAGGTCGTCATAGACGATCAGGGCGTCTTCGCCGCGGTCGCGGAAGTATTCGCCCATGGTGCAGCCCGCGTAGGCCGCGAGGAACTGCATGGGTGCCGGGTCGGCGGCGCCGGCGGCAACGATGATGGTGTGCTCCATCGCGCCGTGCTCTTCGAGCTTGCGCACCATGTTGGCAACGGTCGACTGCTTCTGGCCGATGGCCACATACACGCAGGTAACGCCGGTGCCTTTCTGGTTGATGATGGCATCGATGGCAATCGCCGACTTACCGATCTGACGGTCACCGATGATCAGCTCACGCTGACCGCGGCCGATCGGCACCATGGCGTCGATCGCCTTGAAGCCGGTCTGGATCGGCTGGTCAACGCCTTGACGGGTGATAACGCCCGGGGCGACTTTTTCGACCGCGTCGGTCATCTTGGCGTTGATGTCGCCTTTGCCGTCGATGGGGTTACCCAGGGCGTCGACCACGCGGCCGATCAGCTCGGGGCCTACCGGCACTTCCAGAATACGGCCGGTGCACTGGGCCACCATGCCTTCTTCCAGCTGCAGGTAGTCACCCAGTACCACAGCGCCTACGGAGTCGCGCTCAAGGTTGAGCACCATGCCGTAGATGCTGCCGGGAAATTCAATCATTTCACCAAACATCGCGTCTTCGAGGCCGTGAATTTTCACGATGCCGTCGGAAACGCTGACGATGGTGCCCTGATTACGGGCTTCGGATGCGACGTCAAGCTTTTCGATACGCTGCTTGATGATGTCGCTGATCTCGGAAGGATTCAGTTGCTGCATGCCATGTCCCTCAAACTCAAGTGGTCAGCGCTTCGGAAAGGCGGTTCAATCGACCGCGCACCGAGCCGTCAATAACGGTATCGCCGGCGCGCAGGATGGCGCCGCCAATCAGCGACTTGTCCACCTGAGTGGTAATAGAGATGTCGCGATTCAGACGTTTTTTAAGCGCGTTGAGCAGCGTCGTTTGCTGCTTCTCATCGAGCTTAAAGGCTGACGTCACGTTTACGTCGATACGCTGCTCGTGCGCTGCGCGCAGCTTTTCAAACTGGGCGGCAATCGCGTCAAGCGCGCCGAGGCGATGGTGTTGCGCCAGGGTGGTCAGGAAACGCGCAACGGCGTCGCCTGTGGCCTTGGCCGCTTTGTCGCCTGCCAGCAGGCCGGTCAAAAAGGCGACCTTCTGCTCGCTTGTGTACTGGGGGCTACCCAGCAGGCGGCTAGCGTCTGCATCGAGCGTCACCTGGCCCAAAAACGCCAGCGCGTCGGACCAGGCCTGGAGCGCATCGTGATCGCGCGCATAGTCAAACGCTGCTTTAGCGTAAGGACGAGCGACGGTAGTTTGTTCCGCCATGGTTCACCTCCTTACAGTTCAGCAGCCAGCTCATCAAGCAGCTTGCGGTGCGCTTTTTCATCGACGGCGCCTTCCAGCACGCGCTCAGCGCCCAGTACCGACAGGTGGGCGACCTGCGAGCGCAGCTCTTCGCGAGCGCGCTGCATGTCCTGATCAATGGCGGCGCGGGCCCCGGAGATCAGACGTTCGCCTTCGGCGCGAGCCTGCTCGCGGGCGTCTTCGACAATCTGTGCGGAACGGTTATTCGCCTGCTCGAGAAGCTGCGACGCCTGCTCTTTGCTTTCGCGCAGCGACTGTTCTACCTGCTCTTGCGCCATTTCAAGGTCGCGAGAGGCACGGCTTGCAGCGTCCAGACCATCAGCAATTTTCTTCTGGCGCTCATGGAGCGCATTGCTGATCGGCGGCCACACATACTTTATGCAAAACCAGACAAAGATCGCGAAGGCGATCGTTTGCCCGATTAGCGTCATGTTGATATTCACAGGGATGTACCTCTGACAAGTTCGTGGCGACCGGAGTGAAACAAAACCGAGCGGCTAGCGCTCGGTAAAGCTTGCTTAACCGGCAACAACGAAGATGAGGTACATCGCGATACCCACACCGATCATCGGCACGGCGTCGAGCAGACCGGCCATGAGGAAGGTTTTAACCTGCAGTTCATCGCCCATTTCCGGCTGACGCGCAGTAGCTTCGATCAGTTTGCCACCCAGGATGGCAAAGCCGATGCCGGTGCCCAAAGCGCCCAGGCCGATCATGAGGGAAGCGGCAACGTAGATGAGTTCCATGGTAGTGCTCCTAGAGGTTAGGTCAGGTTATGGGTTGAAAGTGTTGCTAGGTTAATGGCGTTCGTGTGCAGCGTTCAGGTACACAACGGACAGCACGGTGAAGATGAAGGCCTGCAGGGTAACTATCAAAATGTGGAAGATAGCCCAGGGCACATCCAACAGCCAGATAGCCCAGAACGGCAACAGGGCGATCAGGACGAAGATCACTTCGCCGGCAAACATGTTGCCGAACAGACGCATGGCAAGGCTGAACGGTTGAACCAGCAGCGCGACAACTTCAAGCAGCAGGTTGAACGGGATCAGCGCCCAGTGGTTAAACGGTTTGAGCGACAGCTCGCGGGCGAAGCCACCGGCCCCCTTAATCTTGAAGTTGTAGTAAAGCACCATCAGGAACACGCCCAGCGCCATGCCAAACGTTGCGTTCAGGTCGGTGGTCGGGACGATCTTCATGTGCTCGACGCCGATCTGCTCGAACACGCCGGGGAAGTAGTCGACCGGAATAATCTTTAGCGTGTTCATCATCAAAATCCACACGAACAGCGTCAGCGCCAGCGGCCCGATGATGGGGTTTTCGTTGCGGAAGGTAGAGCGGGTCAGACCTTCAACAAATTCGAACGTGACCTCGATGATGCTTTGCAGCATCCCCGGCACGCCGGTCGTGGCGGCGTTACCCACCTTGCGAAACAACCAGATAAACAAAAAGCCCATGCCGATGGACCAGCCCATGGTGTCCAGGTGGATGGCCCAAAAGCCCATGTCGCTAGCTTCTGCGGCGTTTTGCGCAAGCGACCAGCCGTTATCCGGGTGCAGGCCGAACGTCAGGTTCTGCAAGTGGTGCTGAATATATTCAGCCGGGGCGACTACATTTCCTGCTGCCATGACGCTAGTTACCTCGAGAAGTTGAGCGCTGTCGCCGCAAAAGCCAGGGACCCAGCCAATGCGTGAGAACGACCGCTACGTAAGCACTAAAGAAGAAAGCGGGGTTTGACGGGGGCACTAGGACAAATGCCAGAGTAAACAGCGCCACCGTCAAACCAAACTTACCCATTTCAGCGCGCAACAAGCGCTTGGCGCCCTGTAGCGCACGCTGGCGGGGGTTAAGGATACCCGCCCGCAGAACAAAAAGCGCCTGCGGGATAATAGCAACGAGCGCGCCTTTGAGCACCGCTAGCGCGTCGCCGACGCCGCCCGCCACAAACCCCAGCAGCATACCGGCAAGGGTCACGCTTGCCTGCGCAATGGCCAGCCGGTAAACATACGCCTGACGGCGCTGGAGTCGGTTTCGTTGCACTGTCATTCAGGCCAGGTTCCAAGTCATGCGTCTCAAGAGCGCAAGCGCTTGTGATCACAGCCTGCAAAATCATGCGCGATTATAGGGAAGCGCTATCGCTCCTTCAACCAAGGAGCGTATTTTTTCGACGTTATCGGGCTATTTTGCCACTAAAGCGGAAGTTTTCGGGATAATAGCGCGCGGCAATACTAATAAGCCTGCTAGCGGATATGCCCCAAAATCCCATCCAGTTCTTCCAGGCTTGAGTAGCGAATAGTCAGCGCTCCCCGGCCCTTTTTGCCCTGCTTGATTGATACCGCTGCCCCCAGCTGCTCGCTGAGCGTCGTTTCCAGGCGTGCCACATCGGGGCTATTGGCCGGAGAAGCGACTTTTTGCGGGGGCGTTTGGGTCTGCGTCGCGACGTTTTTCACCAGCGCTTCGGTGGCGCGCACGGTCAGATCCTGATTGACCACGTCGTGGGCAATTTGGCGCTGCTGCTGGCCTTGGAGAGCGAGCAGCGCGCGGGCGTGGCCCATGTCCAGATCGCCGCGTTCGAGCAGAGTCTGAACGTCGGGCTCCAGGCTAAGAAGGCGCAACAGGTTGGCCACCTGGGTACGCGATTTGCCCACGGTATCGGCGATTTGCTGCTGGGTAAGCGCAAACTCGTCGCTCAGGCGCTTGAGCGCCAGCGCTTCTTCTATCGCGTTGAGGTTCTCGCGCTGGATGTTTTCAATCAGCGAAAGCGCCAGCGCAACGTCGTCGCTAACGTCGCGGATAATCGCCGGAATAACGTCGAGCTCGGCAAGCTGGGCGGCGCGAAAGCGGCGCTCACCGGCAATAATTTCGTAGCGCTGCTCGCCCACCGCGCGCACCACGATGGGCTGCATGATGCCCTGGGCGCGAATCGAATCGGCAAGCTCTTCGAGCGCTTCGGGATGAAAGTCGCGCCGCGGCTGGTACTTGCCGCGCGCAAGCTGGCCCAGCGGCAATCGCTCAAGACGCTCGATGCCGGCGTCAGCGTCGCCGGCCGGTATTGCTGCTGCATTACCATCAGCACCGGCATCAACGGCGACGTTTGCCGCTTCATCGATGAGTTCCAAACCGTCACGTTGGCGGGCACCGGCACCGATTAGAGCGTCCAGCCCGCGCCCCAGCGCGCGTTTACGCGTCATTCGCTTTTCCTCGTCATCAACCGAAAAGTTATTACAGCGCCAGCCGCTGAAGCATTTCCTTGGCCAGTACGCGATAGGCCTGGCTGCCGCGGGAAAACCGGGCGTAGTGATTAACCGGCAGCCCGTGGCTGGGCGCTTCGGCCAGTTTGACGTTACGCGGAATCGTGGCTTTGAGCAGCTGGTCGCCGAAAAAACCGCGCAGCTGGCTATCAACTTCGCGGGTCAGGCTCATGCGCTTATCGTACATGGTGCGCAGGATACCCGAAATCTCGAGCGCGGGGTTGATGCTTTCCCGGATCTGTTCAATCGTGTCGAGCAGTGCGGAGAGCCCTTCAAGCGCGTAAAACTCGCACTGCAGCGGGATCAGCACGCCGTCGGCGGCGGTCAGCGCGTTGACCGTGAGCATGTTGAGCGACGGCGGACAGTCGATCAGTATCACGTCGTAGGCGTCGCTCAGCTCTTTCAGCGCGTTGGATAACCGACTCTGGCGCTGATCAATTTGCAAAAGCTCGACTTCCGCCGCGGTCAGGTCACCGTTGCCCGGCAATACGTCGTAGCCTGCTTCAAGCCCGCTGACGATCGCCTGCTTTGCGGTGGCGTCTTCCAGCAGCACGTCGAGCGCGCTTTTATCCAGCGCGTGCTTGTCGATGCCGCTGCCCATGCTGGCATGCCCTTGGGGATCAAGGTCGACCAGCAGGACGCGGCGTCCAAGGGCGGCCAGGCTGGCGGCCAGGTTGACAGCGGAAGTGGTCTTGCCTACGCCGCCTTTCTGGTTGGTCAGGGCAATGATCTGGCTCACTTACTCCCCTCCTTTTGGGGTCAGAATCAAAAGCTGCCGTTCGGCGGTGGCAAAAGGCACCTCGAGCCGGTGGCGCTGCGCGAGCACGACGCTGGCCGGCAACGCCTCAAGCTCGTCGTCGGCGCCAGGGCCTTTCATCGCCAGCCAGCGCCCGCCGAGGGCCGGCAGTTGGCGCGTCAGGCTAATAAAATCGGCCAGGCTTGCGAAGGCGCGCGAGATCACCTGGTCAAAACCGCCGGCTTCGAACGACTCGACGCGAACTTGCTCTGCGGCGACGTTATCGAGTCCCAGCTCCATTATTGCCTGGCGTTGAAAGCGTACTTTTTTGCCGTTGCTGTCGAGCAACGTGACCTTGAGGTCGGGTATTAAAATTGCCAGCACCAGCCCCGGAAACCCGGGGCCGGCGCCCACGTCAAGCAGCGTTGTCGGGCGGATAAAAGGCACCACCGCGGCGCTGTCGAGCACGTGGCGAGAGACCATTTCTTTGATATCGCGCACCGCGGTGAGGTTATAAGCCCGGTTCCACTTGTGCAACAGGGCCACCAGTCCCAGCAGCCGGCGGCGCTGCTCGTTATTGGCGGCAATGCCCAGAGCCTCAAGGCCGTCGTCGAGTCGCGAAGCGATACCGTCGGGCAGCGTTTTGATCAGCGCCGCGGCGGCGTGCGTCAGGGTGCTCATCCGTTGGCCACCTCGGCCTGGTTGAGCAGGCGATGTTTTTTCAGGTGAATTAACAGGATCGATACCGCCGCAGGGGTCACGCCGGGAATCCGCGCGGCCTGGGCAAGCGTTGCCGGGCGGACGTCGCCGAGTTTTTGCCGCGTTTCGTTGGAAAGCCCGTCAATCTCGCTGTAATCAAGGCTATGCGGCAGCGGAGTGGCTTCGTGGCGCTTGAGCTTGTTGATCTCGTCTTGCTGACGGTCGATATAGCCCTGGTATTTGGCCTGTATCTGCACCTGCTCGGCGACGGTGTCATTACTTACCGGCTGACCGTCGATGCCGGGCAGCGCGGCGATATCGGCGTAGCCAAGTTCGGGCCGCTTGAGCAGATCGTGCAGGGTAAATTCGCGTGCCAGCGGCTTGCCCAGCGTTTTGGCAAGGCTCTCACCGGCGGGCGATTTGGGCTGTACCCAGGTGCTCGCCAAGCGCTGGTTTTCTTCTTCAATCGCCTCCCGCTTGGCGCTAAAGGCCTGCCAACGAACATCGTCGACCAGACCCAGCGAACGGCCGATTTCGGTTAAGCGTAAATCGGCGTTGTCTTCGCGCAGCAGCAGGCGGTATTCCGCCCGCGAGGTGAACATGCGGTAGGGCTCTTTGGTGCCCATGGTGATCAGGTCGTCCACCAACACGCCCAAATACGCCTCATCGCGGCGCGGCCACCAGGCCTCAAGCCCCGACGCACGGCGGGCGGCGTTGAGGCCGGCCAATAGCCCCTGGGCGCCGGCTTCTTCATAGCCGGTAGTGCCGTTGATTTGGCCGGCAAAAAACAGGCTGTGGATAAATTTGGTTTCCAGCGAGTGTTTCAAATCGCGCGGATCAAAAAAATCGTACTCGATGGCGTAGCCCGGTCGGGTGATATGGGCATTTTCCAGTCCGTTGATGGAGCGCACCAGTTCAAGCTGAATGTCAAACGGTAGCGAGGTGGAAATACCGTTGGGGTAAAGCTCGTGGGTATCGAGCCCTTCGGGTTCGATAAAAATCTGGTGGCTATCTTTATCGGCGAAGCGGCTTACCTTGTCTTCGATCGACGGACAGTAGCGCGGGCCAACGCCTTCGATATCGCCTGAATACATCGGCGAGCGATCCAGATTGGCACGAATAATATCGTGGGTGCGCGCGTTGGTGTGGGCAATGTGGCAGCTCATCTGGCGCGGGTGCATCTCGCGGTTGCCCAGATACGACATCGCTGGCGTCGGCGTATCGCCTGGCTGCTCGTCAAGCCTGGAGAAATCCACCGTGCGTGCATCGATGCGCGGCGGGGTGCCGGTTTTTAACCGGTCGACGCGAAACGGCAGCGCCCGCAGGCGATCAGCCAGCGCGTTGGAAGGCGCATCACCGGCGCGGCCGCCGTGGCTTTTATCCAACCCGATGTGGATAACACCGCCCAAAAACGTGCCGGTACACAGCACCACGGTAGCGCTGTGAAAATGAATACCGGTTTCGGTGACGACGCCGCGCACGGTGTCGTTATCCACAATCAGATCGCCGGCGGCCTGCTGAAAAATGGTCAGGTTCTGCTGGTTTTCCAGGGTGGTGCGAATGGCGGCCTTGTAACGAATGCGGTCGGCCTGCGCCCGGGTGGCGCGAACGGCGGGGCCTTTGCGAGCGTTGAGTACACGAAACTGGATGCCGCCCTTATCCGTTGCCAGCCCCATGGCGCCGCCCAGGGCATCGATTTCCTTGACCAAATGGCTCTTGCCAATGCCGCCAATGGCGGGATTACACGACATTTGTCCCAGGGTTTCGATGTTATGGGTCAGCAACAGGGTTTGACAGCCCATACGAGCGGAGGCCAATGCGGCTTCGGTTCCCGCATGGCCACCGCCGATGACAATCACGTCAAAGCGGTCGGGATAATTCAAAGGACACCTCGTCTTGTGCGTTTGGCACCGATGTGAAAAGCGCAGCAGCGCTCGAATGCTTGGCCGGGGAGTATAAACCTCCTGTGGGTAACCGTCAGGTTTTTCCACACCGGTTTTGCATCAGCAGTGCCTTTTAATAACTACATATGTATTAAATAAAAGAAGTTCTGTTGTTGTTGTAATTACTGGTGTGGGCAGTTTCTGTGCATAAACCAATTTTGATCTTTATTATCAATACGTTGTAGCGTTAATAATTACGCTTGAATGCTGCTGGGAAAGGGTTTGCAAGCGCTGGACGGCTTGTGCATAAGAGGGGTAGTTATCCACCGGCGCAGATACGGACAGCTTCTCCACCGCGCTATACCGGCTTTATCACCGCGGCTGTGAACAACCCAGACGAATTCGGCTGGCCTACGGCTAAGCGCCGTATGACAGGCGGGGTGGACTGAACGCAGGAAAATAAAAAATATATTATCCACAGGCAAAAAACGCCCGTAAAGCGAGATTCTAAAGAAAAAAAGGACCGATAAGCCGTGTTTGTACCCCGGTGAGGGGCGGTTTCTTGAGAGGATCCGGGGGAGAATTTTGCACAGGGCTTGGATAAGGTCTTTGAGAGAGTCTTGAAGAGGGGCTTGAGAGAAAGAGACCGGCAGGGGTAATCTGAAACGTCGTCTGTCACTCAACGGGAGCTCAGTATGGATGATCGCGTATTGCTGATTACCGGCGCCTCCAGCGGTATTGGCGCTGCCACCGCCCGGGCCGCCGCCGAGAAAGGCTACAAACTGGTATTGGCGGCGCGCCGTCACGATAAGCTCGAAGCGCTTGCCGAGGAGATCGGTAAAGACCGGATGGTCACCGTAAGCTGCGACGTCACGTCGATGCAGGACCAGCAGGCTATGGTCGAACAGGCGCTGGAGCGCTTTGGTCGCCTGGATGCGGTGTTTGCCAACGCCGGGCGCGGCGGGTCACCCGGCGGCTTCAGCGAGGCGGATCACGAACAGTGGAAGGATATGCTGCTGACCAACGTCTACGGCGTCGGCCTGACGCTACAGGCGACGCTGCCCGCGCTCAAACAAAGCCAGGGTCACGTGCTGCTGACCGGTTCTGCTGCCGGGCGTGCCACGATTCCCGGCTCCATGTACAGCGCGAGCAAATGGGCGGTGACGGGCATTGGCTACAACCTGCGGGAAGAGCTGCGCGGTACGGGGATTCGCGTCACCCTGATCGAGCCCGGCATGGTGGATACGGCCTTTTTTGACGAGCGCCCCACCCATGCCATGCAGGACGAGGATATCGCCAACGCGGTGCTCTACGCTCTCGACCAGCCCGCCCATGTGGACGTTAATGAAATCCTTATCCGTCCGACGCCCAGCGTCAGTGCTTGAGCACGCGAGACAGAAAGGCCTGGGTACGCTCGTGTTGGGGGGCATCAAACAGCTGCTCGGGCGGACCCTGTTCGGTAATTTCGCCCTGGTGGATGTAAATCACGCGGTCGGCGACTTCGCGGGCAAAGTGCATTTCATGGGTGACGATGACCATGGTCATGCCCTCCTTGGCGAGCTCGCGCATGGCGTCGAGCACTTCGCCGATCATCTCCGGATCGAGCGCCGAGGTGGGCTCGTCAAACAGCATTAGCCGCGGTTCCATGGCCAGCGCCCGGGCAAGCGCTACGCGCTGCTGCTGGCCGCCGGAGAGCTGTGCGGGGTACTTGTCCGCCTGATCCTCGATGCCCACGCGCTCGAGTAGCCGATCGGCGGTTTGGCGGGCCTGCTGGCGGTTAGCACCGCGAACTTTAATCGGTGCCAGAGTCACGTTGTCGCGCACGCTGAGATGGGGAAACAGGTTGAACTGCTGGAACACCATGCCGACTTCGGTACGGATCTGCTGCAAGGCCCGGCCGCTTCTGCCGTACGGCTGCAGGGTCTTGCCATCGACGCCGAGGATGCCTTGCTGAAACTCTTCGAGGCCGTTGATACAGCGGATCAGCGTGGATTTCCCCGAGCCGCTGGCACCGATTACCACCACGACTTCTCCCGGCGTAATGGCAAGGTCGATATCCTTCAGCACGTGCAGGCTGCCAAAGTGTTTGTTGAGCTTTTTCATGCTCACAATGGGTTGTGTTGTTGCGTTCATGAGCCGTCCTTATTCTCCGGCCAGGCCTTTGCGTTCCAGCACGGAAAGCAAAATGGAAAGTGTCCAGGTAATGGCCAGGTATAGAAGCGCCACCATGAAATACACTTCCATGGCGGTAAAGGTGGTGGCGATGTAAATCTGCCCCTGGCGGACCAGCTCACCGACGCCGATGACCGAAAACAGCGACGTGTCCTTGATGCTGATAATCGCCTGGTTACCGAGCGGCGGAATCATGCGGCGCAGTGCCTGGGGCCAGATGACGCAGCGAAACGCCTGGCTTCGCGAAAGCCCCAGCGACAGCGCTGCTTCGCGCTGGCCGCGCTCGATTGACTGCACGCCGCCGCGAACGATCTCGGAAATGTAGGCGCCGGAGTTTACCGCAATTGCGGCGATCCCCGCGGTCAGCGCGTTAATCGGGCCGCCCAGCAGCTGGGGCAGACCGTAGAAGATAAACAGCACCTGCACCAGAATTGGCGTGCCGCGAAATATCTCAATATAGGCAATGGCCAGCCAGCGCAGCGGCCGCAGCGGACTGATACGCAGCAGGCCGAAGAAAATACCGATTACAAAGCCGATGGCCAAGCCGCCAAAGGAAATCAGCAGCGTCCAGGGAATACCGGGCAGCAGGTGGGGGATTGAATCAATCGCCGCTGCCCAGTCAAAATTGAAAGATACGTCCACGTCGTCTTCTCCTGCAAAGGGACGATAAAATTGGGTGAATACAACGACACAGAGCCGGGAGCAATGCCCACCGGCTCTGATAGAAGTGCTTGAGTTACCCGCCGTATGTTATTCGGCGTCGGGGGTTTCGCCAAACCACTTGGTGTAAATCTCTTCGTAGGTGCCGTCTGCCTGCATGTCGGCTAGCGCTTCGTTGGTGGGTTCAAGCCACTTGCTGCCCTTATGGAAGACGATGCCGTACTGCTGGCCTTCGTACAGCGGGCCTAGCACCTTGGCGCGGCCTTCGCCCTGGGTTTGCGCAAAGTAGGCAACGTTGGGCGCGTCGTAGAAGGCGGCGTCAACGTTGCCGCCCAATAGCGCCATGTACATGTCGGAGGTGCCGGGGTAAGGCGTGATATCGGCGCTGTCGCCGAGCTTTTCTTTGAGGTAGTCGTAGCTCGTGGAGCCGATCTTGGTGGATACCGACTTGCCCTCAAGGTCTTCAACGGTTTTGATGTCGTCGTTGTCCTCGCGGACCATCAGGCGCAGGCCGGAATCGTAGTAGGGATCGGAGAAATCAACGACCTTGGCGCGTTTATCGGTGATGGTGGTGCCGGCAATGGCGATTTCCTGACTGCCGGTTTGTACCGCGGGAATGATTCCGGAAAACTTCATCGTGGTCAGGTTGACGTCAAACCCGGCGCGCTCGGCCACTTCGTTGATGATGTCCATGTCGAAACCGATCATTTCATCGGTGTCCGAATCGAGCATTTCAAAGGGCACAAAGCTTGGGTCGGTGGCCACGTTCACGCTGGGCTTGTCCTGAGCCATTACCGCACCGGCACTGCCAAGCCCGAGCGCGACAGCTGCGACCAGCATGCTCTTGGCCGTGGGCGTGCAGCTAATTGCCTGCTGCATGATGTTCGCCATGTTCTTGCTCGCCATGATTGTATCCCCGTATTTATGGGTGCCTGTTCAAGGCTATTGTGGGTCTTTTTAACCTTGGCGAGAAACCGGCGGGGCGTCAAGCAGTGAAAGGTGGCAGGGTCAACGCTTTATCGACGCAAGACGGCTGGGATGGCGGCTAGACCATAAAAGAGGCGCCGCAGCCGCAGGTCGACGTAGCGTTGGGGTTTTGCACGCGAAAACGCGCGCCGGCAAGGCCTTCTTCATAGTCGACGGTGGAGCCGACCAGGTATTGGTACGACAGCGGGTCGACCACCAGGGTGGCGTCGCCAAAATCGATCAGCGAGTCGTCGTCGGCGACGCTGTCGGCGAAGTCAAAGCCGTACTGAAACCCCGAACAGCCGCCGCCGGTGACGTAAACGCGCAGCTTCAGCGTGGTGCTGTCTTCGTCTGCCATCAGCGCTTTAAGGCGCGTGCGAGCACTGGCGGAAAGAAGTAACGGAGTGGGGACAAAAGATTCTGCACTGCTCATGGATATCTCCCGCAAGCGTCAGAGGTGTCGGGGGGAATCCCCCGTTGGCCGGTTAATTGTATAATTATGGGTAATACCCAGCAAAAGGGTCAACTTTTACCGGGTAGAAGCAAAATATCAGCGCCGCGCATCAAGGCATCAGCGCCGGTGCGCTCAGCCCTGTATTTTCGTCGAGACCAAACATCAGGTTGAGGTTTTGAATCGCCTGCCCCGATGCGCCTTTCACCAGGTTATCAATCACCGACAGCACCACCACGGTGTTGCCGTTACCCGGGCGATGAACGGCCAGCCGGCAGGTATTGTTGCCTTTGACACTGCGGGTCTCAGGGTGGCTGCCCGCGGGCATGACGTCAACGAAGGGCTCATCGGCATAGTAGCGTTCAAACAGCGCCTGCAGGTCGTCGGGCTCGGCGGTTAGCTGGCCATAGAGGGTGGCATGAATGCCACGAATCATGGGCGTCAGGTGCGGCACAAAGGTGAGATTGACGTCGCCGTTGTGCGCCTCGACAAGCCCCTGGCGGATTTCGGGCAGGTGGCGGTGGCCGTTAACGGCGTAGGCCTTGAACGACTCGCTGGCCTCGGCCAGCAGCGAGCCGACCTTGGCGCCACGGCCGGCGCCGGTCACGCCGGTCTTGCAGTCGGCGATCAGCTGGCCGGGGTCGATCATGCCGGCCTGCAACAGCGGCAGGAACCCCAGCTGTACGGCGGTCGGGTAGCAGCCGGGGACGGCCACCAGGCGCGCGTTTTTGATCGCTTCGCGGTGCACTTCCGGCAAGCCGTATACGGCTTCCTTGAGCAGCGCCGGGGCGCCGTGGGTCTGGCCGTACCAGGCTTCCCATTCGGGAATGTCGCGCAGGCGGAAATCCGCCGAAAGATCGATCACGCGGGTGCCGCGGGCGAGCAACTCGCCGGCCAGCGCGTGGGCCACCCCGTGGGGCGTGGCGAAAAACACCGCGTCCAGGGTGCCCAGCGTGTCGGCATCGGGTTCGCTAAACGCCAGGCTAGCGTAGTAGCCGCGTAAGTTGGGGTACATCTCTGCGACTTTTACCCCCGCCTCTGAGCGCGAGGTAATGACGTCGACGCTGACGCCCGGATGCTGAACCAGCAAGCGTAAAAGCTCTACGCCGGTATAGCCGGTACCGCCTACAATGCCAACCTTGATCACGTTTGACTCCTTCGCGCTGTTGCGTTGTGTGCTGCCCTCGAAAGCCCGGGCAAAAGCCCGGGCAAAGCGCACCGAGCTGTCGAAGTGAATACGCCTATGATACACAATGGGGCAAGTACAAGCGCAAAGACATCACAAGGACATCTATAGAGTGGCACGCGCATTCCGGTCGATTTTTACCCTTGAGCATTTTCGCCGCCAGCTCGCCAATGTGGATGCGCTGCCGCAGCTTTGCGTTTTGGGTCTGGTCTCGGGGATTATCACCGGCACGCTGATGGTCGGGTTTCGCTTTTTGCTCGGCCTGGGGGCGACGCTTTACATGCCCGGCGAGAGTCCGGAAGCCTTTGAACATCTGACACCGGCCACGCGCGCCGTCCTGCCGCTGATCGCAGTATTGCTGATTGGCCTGTGGCTTGGCCGCCAGCCGCCGGCCGGGCGTAAAATCGGTGTGGCCCACGTGATCGACCGGCTGACCTACCATCAGGGACGGTTTCCGCTGCGCAACTGGTTGACCCAGTGGTGGGTGGGGCTGGTCTCGGTGCTGGGCGGGCTTTCCGCCGGCCGCGAGGGGCCCGCCATTCACCTGGGGGCGGCAGCGGCAAGCGGGCTGGGACAGAAGCTGCGCCTGCCGCACAACAGTCTGCGCGTGCTGGTCGCTTGCGGCACCGCCGCGGGGATTTCGGCGTCGTTTAATACGCCCATTGCCGGGGTGATTTTTGCCATGGAAGTGGTGATGATGGAATACACCATCACCGGATTTATGCCGGTCATACTGGCATCAACCGTCGGCGGCCTGATCGCCCAGCTGGCGTTTGGCCTGGAGCGTCCTTTTCAGGCCAGCGACGTGGCGTTTGGCTCGCTGATTAATTTGCCGTGGATTGTTGTCAGCGGCTTTGGCATCGGGATTCTGGCAGCGGGCTTTATGCGTCTGGCGCGTGCCGCCGAGCGCTTTCAGACAATACCGTTGACCGTTCGCTGTGCGCTGGTGGGTTTACTGGTGGGCGGGTCGGCGTGGTTTTACCCGCAGGTGCAAGGCATGGGGTACGACACCCTGGGGCTGACGTTTAGCGGTACGGTAGCGATCGATGTGCTGTTGGCGGTGGCCGTGGGCAAATTATTGTTGACGGCGTTTACCGTCGCCTGCGGGATACCGGTGAGCATTATCGGCCCGATTCTGGTAGCCGGCGGTGCGGCCGGCGCGCTGTTCGGCCTGCTGGGCGTGCAGCTGATGCCCGAGGTTTCGGCAAGCCCCGCGGTGTACGCGATGCTGGGCATGGCGGCGATGATGGGTGCCATTCTGCAAGCGCCGCTGGCTGCGCTGATGGCGCTTCTCGAGCTGACCCACTCCCCGAGCATGATGCTGCCAGGCATGCTGACCGTGGTCGTCGCGTGCCTGACCACCCGCCAGCTGACCGGGTACAAAGGCTTTTTCATCAGCGCCGTGTATGGCAGTCACCACCCGCTGCAGCATCCGCTGATGCAGGCGCTGTCGCGGATTTCGGTGCCGGCGGTGATGGAGCGCAATCTGGTGCGCAGCGAGCGGATGATTACCCCCGCGGCGGCGCGTAAATTGCTGGAAACCAACCCGGTATGGCTGGTGATCGAGCGCTCAAGCGAAGACAAGCCGCCGCTGGCGCTGAAAGGGTCAGAGCTTGCGCGCTGGCTGTTGGCGCACGAAGAGGCGATTGAACAGCAACAGGAAGGCTTTGAGCGGGTCGACCTGCTGGAAATCCCCGGCAAACGGCTGGAACTCGCTCCGATAGGCCTGCAGGCGACGCTGTCCGAAGCATTTCTGGCGTTGGAAAATAACGCCTTCGGCGCACTTTACGTGGTTCACGGTTACCGCCTCAAGCAGCCGCGGATTTCCGGTATCATTACCCGCGGCACGATCGAACGTCACTATCAATATACGAGCAATATACGAGCCGCTCGCCCGGGAGCCGCAACGCTGAAGAACGAACCTGAAAAATAGACCTGAAAACACTACCATCTTCCCTGATGCATTAAGGAGCCCGCATGTATTTATGGGTGAAGGCGATCCACCTGATGGCCGTTGTCACATGGTTTGCCGCGCTGTTTTATTTGCCGCGGCTGTACGTTTACCACGCCATCGCACGCGACAACGGCGAACGCGAGAGCATGGAAACCTTCAAAATCATGGAGCGCAAGCTGTATCGCGGCATCATGACGCCGTCGATGATTGCCGTTATCGTGCTCGGGGGCATCTTGTTGGCGCTTACACCGCAGTGGCTAAGCCAGGGGTGGATGCACGCCAAGCTGTTTTTTGTGGTCTTGCTGATTGCTTACCACCACGTGTGCCTGATTTATCTCAAGCAGTTTGCTCAGGACCGCTGCACTAAGCGCCAGGTTTTTTTCCGCTGGTTTAACGAGCTGCCGGTGATCGCGCTGGTGGCCATTATCATTTTTGCCGTGGTGAAACCCTTTTGATGCTGCCGCCGCTTCCCCCCGTGGTTTTGGTACTCGCCGGGCATGACCCTACCGGCGGTGCGGGCATCATCGCTGATAGCGAGGCCATCGCCGCCAACGGCGGCTGGGCGATGACGATTCCCACCGCGCTGACTGTGCAAAACTGCCATGACGTCAGCCGCGTGATACCTGCCGATCCCGGGGTCATGCTGGCCAGCGCCGAGGCGCTTTTTGATATGCCGGTGGCCGCGATCAAGATCGGGCTGCTGGCAGACGCCCCGACGCTGATCGCCGCCGAACGCATTGTGCGGCGTTTTCCCGGCGTGCCGGTAGTGATCGATCCGGTGCTCAAGGCCGGCGGCGGCGCTGAGTTATCCACACCCGAGCTGTGCCGGCTGTTTGTGGATAAAATACTCGCGCACGGCGATATCCTGACGCCCAACCGCTATGAGCTGGCCCAGCTGACCCCCGAACTTGCTGACGCCGACGATACCCAGCGCGCCGTCGAGCTGATTTCCCAGGGCAGCCAGGGCGTACTGGTGACCGGCACCGATGACCCGCTTCCCCAAAGCGACGCGCAGACGGTAACGCATACTCTGCACACCCCCGAAAGCGCCCGCCAGTGGCAGTGGCCACGCCTGCCCGGCACCTATCACGGCTCGGGCTGTACGCTGGCGGCAGCGCTTGCCGCCCGTCTGGCCGCCGGTGAGGCGCTGCCTACGGCCTGCGAGCAGGCGCAGCACTTTACCTGGCAAAGCCTGTCGCACGGCTATCGGCCGGCGAATGGCCAGTATTTGCCCAACCGCTTTTTCCATGACAGTTATGCTTATGCCAAGCAACTTTGACGCCAACGAGAGGATGCCATGACCACTTCAGCCGAACTGTTTGAACTTGCTAGCCGCCATATTCCCGGCGGGGTAAATTCGCCCGTGCGGGCATTCAAAGGCATGCACCGTCCGCCAGTGTTTATCGAACGCGCGCAGGACGCCTACCTTTACGACGTTGAAGGCAATCGCTACGTCGATTACGTGGGCTCCTGGGGGCCGATGATTACCGGTCACGCCGACCGCGACGTGCTCGCCGCCGTGCGTGCCCGGCTGGATAACGGCCTGTCGTTCGGCGCCCCCACCGAGGTCGAAACCACCATGGCCGAGCTCATCTGCGAGATGATTCCGAGCATGGAAATGGTGCGCATGACCAGCTCGGGCACCGAGGCTACGATGTCGGCGATTCGTCTGGCACGGGGCTATACCGGGCGGGACAAAATCGTCAAATTTGAGGGCAACTATCACGGCCACTCGGATTCGCTGCTGGTCAAGGCCGGCTCCGGCGCGCTGACCCACGGCGTGCCCAACTCTCCCGGGGTGCCGGCGTCGCTTGCCGAGCATACCGTGACGCTGTCGTTCAACGACCCCGAAGGCGTGGAAGAGTGCTTCGCTGAAATCGGCGATCAGATCGCCTGCATTATCGTCGAGCCGGTTGCCGGCAACATGAACTGCATTCCGTCTACCCCTGAGTTTCTGGAGACGCTACGGCGGGTGTGCAACGAGCATGGCAGCGTGCTGATTTTTGACGAAGTGATGACTGGTTTTCGCGTAGCGATGGGCGGCGCCCAGGCGTACTACAACATCATTCCGGACTTGACCTGCCTGGGTAAAATCGTCGGCGGCGGCATGCCGGTCGGCGCCTTTGGCGGCAAGCGCGAGATCATGGAGCAGATTTCGCCGCTGGGGCCGGTCTACCACGCGGGCACGCTGTCGGGGAATCCGCTGGCCATGGCCGCCGGCACCACGCTGTTGACCAAGCTGCAGGTACCGGGCTTTCACGATGCATTATCGCAGCGGGTCGAAACCCTGTGCACGGGGCTTCAAGAGCGCGCCGATGCTGCTGGCGTCCCCATGGTGGCGCAGTCGGCGGGCGGCATGTTCGGGCTGTTTTTTACCGCGCAAACCCGGGTGGATAACTTTGCCCAGGCCACCGCGTGCGACCCCGAGGCCTTCCGCCGCTTCTTTAACGCCATGCTGGATGAGGGCGTGTACCTGGCGCCATCGGCGTATGAAGCCGGTTTCATGTCGAGCGCGCATACGGCCGAAGATATTCAGCTCACCCTCGACGCCGCGGAAAAGGCCTTTGCCAGCATGGCCCGCTAGTGCGCTAGCCGTGCGTTGCGATTAAAACAAGCGTCAACACGCGCAATGCAAAGAGCCGCCATTCATGGCGGCTCTTTGGCGTCTGAGGCGCATTATCAGTAAAAAACGTGCCAAATTTCGCCCGATCAAGCGCTTGGCCATCGCGTCAGGCCTGTACCCTGTATCCTTTGGGGCAGCACCATGATATGGATTCCTTGTACTTGAAGTGCTGTTTACCCTGCTGATCTCCGCCAAGGCCTGAATTCAGGAGGTAAAGCTCACCCGCCAGGATCACTGGGGGCTGGCGCTGATCGTCATCGCCGCTATTTTCGTGATGTGGGCGTAAACGCCCAAGGGGCCCTGAATTGAGGGCTAAAGGCCAGTCGTGCTGTGCCTGACGGCCTTTATTCCTCGGGACGCTGCTGCAGATTCCCCACGGTCTCGGCGTTGGGCACTAGCGGCCCTAGGTTCTGGTGTATCCAGTTGAGCGCCTGAATACGGTTATGCACGTTGATTTTACGAAAGATGTTGTACAGATGGGATTTTACCGTGTGCTCGCTGACAAACAGCTTTTCGGCGATCTGCTGGTTGGAAGACCCCGCGCTTAATAGCGAGATGATTTCCATTTCCCGGTTGGTTAAGCCGCAGGCCGGGCGAAAAGCGTTGCTCTGGTATTTGCGGTAGAACAAAATCAGCCGTGCCATCAGGTCTCGCGACATCCACAGGTCGCCGCCGAGCAGGGTGTGGATACCTTTACAGATCACCTCGAGACTTTCATTGCGATAGAAAATACCCTTCAGCTGCGTGCAGGTCAGCGTTTTCAATGCGTGATCCAGATCGGTTACGTTCAGCGCTGCCACGGGGGCCTTGGCGAGCGGTTCGGGCAGAGCTTCTTGCCAGGCGGAAAGCTTATCGATGGCCATATGATCGCTGTCGATCAGCAGCAGGGCGCGATCGTCCGCCGTCGCCTTGACGGTTTCGGCAGGCGATTGAACGCGGATATTACAGCCGGTATGCTCGCTCAGATAATCAGCAAATAACTGAGTTTGCGGACTTTTTTCGGTGATGAGGTAAACGATATCGGTACTTTTATCCTGCGCCATGGAGATGATCCTCATGCAGAGAAAGAGTGAGAAGGCCTCAGAAGAGTGTTGTATATTATTTGTTTTTTGTAAAATAAAGTGAAAAGTTAATTTATGGTAGTACTGATGACTTTATAAATATTTGTTTTATATGTATTTAGATATATTTAACGTTATTTTTTCAAGTTAATTTAAATAGCACTATCGCTTAAGCCAAGCCGCCACTTTTGGCGGTTCAGCGCCCGGCGTACACTGACCGGCTGACCAGGAGAATTCTATATGACCGCCATACGCACCCTTGTACTAGCCAGCGGTAATGCCGGAAAACTGCAGGAGTTCAACCAGCTTCTCCGCCCGCTCGGCATCGATGTACGCCCGCAGGCCGACTTTGGCGTGCAGGACGTTGAGGAAACCGGGCTGACCTTTGTGGAAAACGCGCTGCTCAAGGCGCGCGAAGCCAGCCGGGTGAGCGGCCTGCCGGCGCTTGCCGACGACTCGGGGCTGGAAGTCGATGCGCTCGACGGCCAACCCGGCATTTACTCGGCGCGCTACGCCGGCGAGCCCAAAGACGATGCGCGCAACAACGCCAAACTGTTAAGCGCCCTGACCGACTGCCCCGAAGGGCAGCGAACCGGGCGTTATTGGTGCGTGCTGGTATATTTACGCCATACGGACGACCCAGTGCCGGTTATCGTTCAGCGTAGCTGGGAAGGCGAAGTGCTGGCCCATGCCCGCGGTGAAGGCGGTTTTGGCTACGACCCGCTGTTCTGGCTGCCGGCACAGGCGATGAGTGCCGCCGAGCTTGGCGCCGATGAGAAGAACCGTCTGAGCCACCGCGGCCGTGCGTTGGGTGCGTTGGTGGATAAACTCAAGGCGGCGCACGGCAGGGAATTATCATGATCCGGGCAATACGGATAAATCTAGCATGGTCAGGCGCCAGGGGGCGCAAAGCGATATGAATCGACCCGCTAACGGTCTGTCCGGTATAAATCGGCTGCCGCCGCTATCGCTTTACCTACACACTCCCTGGTGCGTACGCAAATGCCCTTACTGCGATTTCAATTCGCACGAATCGGGGCGCCGTGAACTGCCCGAAAGCGCCTATTTGAAAGCGCTGCTGCAGGATTTGGACCATGATCTGGCGCTTGCCGCCGGGCGCCCCCTGGAGACGATTTTTATCGGTGGCGGCACGCCCAGCCTGCTGTCACCGGCGTTTTATCGAACCCTGCTGGCAGAAATCCAGGCGCGCCTTGAGTTCGCGCCGGACATTGAAATCACCCTTGAAGCCAACCCCGGCACGACCGAACAGCGCCGCTTCAGCGGCTACCGCGACGCCGGTATCAACCGGATTTCGCTGGGGGTTCAAAGCTTTCAGGCCGCACAGCTGGAGGCGCTGGGGCGTATTCACAGCGGCGATGAAGCGACGCTTGCCGTGACCCAGGCGCGCGCCGCAGGGTTTGATAACCTAAATATTGATATCATGCACGGCCTGCCGGGGCAGACCCCGGCGCTGGCGCTGGATGATATTGAGCGCGCGCTGGCGTTATCGCCCGAGCACCTGTCTTGGTATCAGCTTACGCTTGAGCCCAACACCGCGTTTCATACTCATCCGCCGACGCTGCCCGAGGAAGAAGCGCTGTGGGATATTCAGGATAGAGGGCACGAGCGCTTGCAGCAGGCGGGGTTCTCGCGCTATGAAATATCGGCCTACGCGCAGCAGGATCGCTACAGCCGGCATAACCTCAACTACTGGAAGTTTGGCGACTATCTCGGCATCGGCGCCGGTGCCCACGGCAAGCTGAGCCGGATTGATGAAGGTGGCCAGTGGGTCATCGAACGGCGCTGGAAAACCCGCCAGCCGCAGGCTTATTTGCAGCGCCAGCAGGATATGCGCGGATTTATTGCCGGCAAGCGCGAGGTCACCGCCGATGAGCTGCCGCTGGAATTTTGCATGAACGCGCTGCGCCTGACCGGGGGTATTGATGCCTCGCTGTGGCAGGCGCACACGGGGCAGGCGCAAGCCGTGTTACAAAGCCGATTACAAAGCGCCGTTAATAAAGGACTTTTTCAGGAATCGCGAGAAATACTGCAACCCTCACCCCAAGGTCTATTATTCTTGAACGAACTGCTAACGGATATCAGCAATGCCTGACCCACGATATTTAATCACCCTTAAGGAGAAACGAATGCGTATAACTCGAGTAATGGTGCCCCTTGCCGCGGCAATTCTGCTCGCCGGCTGTGCTTCGCAAAGTCCCTACGGCGGGCAAAATGGCGGCGGGCAAACGCAGCGCTCCAAAACGGGCACGGGGGCGGGCATTGGCGCGCTCGTCGGCGCGGCTGCCGGCGCGCTGTCGGGCGATGGCAGCACGAGCCGCCGCGACCGCGGGCTGATCGGTGCCGCCGTGGGTGCCGCCGCCGGCGCCGGCGTGGGCGCCTATATGGATCGTCAGGAAAATCAGCTGCGCGAAGGCCTGCAGGGCTCGCGCATTGAAGTCGATCGCCGCGGCGACGATATCGTGCTCAACATGCCCAGCAGCGTAACCTTTGGCTTTGACTCGGCCGATCTGACCTCCGATGCGCGCAATGCGCTGAACGAAGTCTCCAACGTGCTGAGCCAGTACACCGATACCCGCGTCAATATCGCCGGCCACACCGACAGCACCGGGGATGCCAACTACAACCAAAAGCTGTCCGAGCGCCGGGCGCAGTCGGTGGGTAACTACCTGAGCCGCAATAGCGTGTCATCGTCGCGCCTTAACACCATGGGTTACGGCGAAAGCCAGCCCGTAGCGAGCAATAACAACGACGCGGGACGTGCGCAAAACCGTCGCGTGGAAATAACCCTCACGCCGACCGATAACGCCGGCAATCAAGGCCAGGGGCAACAGGGCCAGCGTCAAGGGCAACGCCAGGAGCAACCCCGGGGGCAGCGCCGCTACTGATTCTAAGGAACGGTAGCTTCCGCTGAGCCTACGCCCGCCATGCAGACGGCATGGCGGGCTTTTTCGTGCGGTTACTTACCATTGTGAGCCGGGGTTGTTAACGACGGCTCGTAACACTGACTTTTTGTACGGCAGGTTGTCATGCTCTCGTATCAGCACGCCTACCACGCCGGCAACTTTGCCGATGTGCACAAGCACCTGACGCTGTTTGCAGTATTGCGTTATTTATTACGTAAAGAATCAGCGATTACATATGTCGATACCCACGCCGGGCGAGGGCTGTACCCGCTAAGCGCCACCGAGAGCCAGCGGCTCCAGGAGCATCGTCGCGGCGTTGAGCCCGTCTGGCAGCATCGAGACGGCTTTGGCCAGGCGCTGCTCTTTGAATGGTGCCAGGCGCTGGGCGATACCCAGCCCGATAAAACGCTGTTGTCGCATTACCCCGGCTCGCCGTGGTGGCTGGGTAGAGCGCTGCGCGAGCAGGACGCGCTGCGCCTTTATGAGCTGCACCCGGGCGAGCATCGCCACCTCAGCGAACAGCCGCTTGCCAATAACGCCGCGCGTATTTTTGGCGACGGTCTTGAAGGGCTGAAGAAACAGCTACCCGTGACCTCCCCACGGCTGTGCGTGCTGATCGACCCCAGTTTTGAGCGCAAAGAGGAATACCAGGACGTCGCCGACACCGTGCGTTTTACCCTGGCCAAGGCGCGCCACGCCGTTTTGCTGGTGTGGTACCCGCTGCTGCCGGCCGCGCATCACACCGCGCTGGTGAATAATCTGGCCGCCAGCGGTATTGGTAAAATCTGGCGCAGCGAGCTGTTTGCGCGCACGCCGGGAAGCACCACCCACGGCATGTACGGCAGTGGCATGCTGGTAATTAATCCGCCCTGGGGGATCGATGAAACGCTCAGCACGGCGTTTGATGAAATTGCTCCGCTGCTGGGCGAACGGTGCTACCACCGCGCAAGCTGGCTGGCGGGTGAATAATGCCCGCCCGAGCCGATAATAACCGCTTATTGACCGAGCCCAAGCCAACGGAACGCTAACGTGTTTGCTTTTATTCGCCCCAATTTCCTTTTAACCGCCGTACTTGCAGCGACGCTAACGCTTGGCGGCTGTGCACTGCCGCCGCCCGACTCGCGCGTGGACAGCCAGGTGCTATCGCGGGCCCAGTCGACCGATACGCGCCTGGGCCACGCAGTGCAGGCGCGGCTTGACGACCACCCCGACGGGGTGAGCGGCATCTATCCGCTGGAAAATTCGTTAGATGCCTTTACCGCCCGGGCGATGCTTGCCGAAGGCGCCGACAAAACCCTCGACGTGCAGTATTACATCTGGGCGGACGATACCACCGGACGGCTGCTGCTCAAGACGCTGCGCGAGGCCGCCGACCGCGGCGTGCGGGTACGGCTGCTACTCGACGATAACGGCATTGCCGGGCTGGATACGTCGCTTGCCGCACTGCACGCGCACGATAATATCGAGGTCAGGCTATTCAACCCCTTCCCCGTGCGCCGGCCCAAGTGGATCGGCTATCTGTGGGAGTTTCCGCGGCTCAACCACCGCATGCACAACAAGTCGTTTACCGCCGATAGCCAGGCCAGCATTATTGGCGGACGTAACGTGGCCGACGAATACTTCGGTGCCAACCAGCAAAGCCAGTTTGCCGATCTTGACGTGCTCGCGCTGGGGCCCGCCGCGCGCCAGGTGGGCGAAGACTTCGATCGTTACTGGGCCAGCGCCTCGGCATACCCCGTTGATCAGCTGCTACCCGTTGTGGACGCGCCGCAGGCGGTGCTCGATGAGACGCTAGAGCCGCCGGATAAGGCGACTGATGCACAGCGTTACGTCGAGGCGCTCGAGCAGTCCAGTTTTCTCCAGCGGCTGCTGGATGAAACGCTTGAGATGACCTGGGCCAAGGTCTCGGTAATCAGCGATGACCCCAAAAAAGCGCTGGGCAAAAGCCCGGATGAACGCCTGGTGAGCCGCCAACTCTCAAAGGCATTGGCTCAGCCGCGTTCCTCGGTGACGCTGGTGTCGCCTTATTTTGTGCCGACCGACTCGGGCGTCGCCCTGTTTGGCGAGCTTGAAGCCCAGGGCGTCGAGGTCACGGTGCTGACCAATTCGCTGGCAGCAAACGACGTGGCGCTGGTCCACGCGGGCTATGCCAACTACCGCAAGCTGTTGCTCAGGGGCGGCGTCAAGGTTTACGAGATGCAGCGCACGGCATCCAAGGATAGCAAGCGACACCGCAGCGGCGTTATGGGCAGCTCGGCCTCGAGCCTGCATGCCAAGACCTTCGCCATTGACGGTGAGGTGCTGTTCATCGGCTCGTTCAACTTTGACCCGCGCTCGACCCACCTCAATACCGAGATAGGTTTTTTGATCGAAAGCCCGGCGCTTGCCACCGCAATGGAAGAAAGCTTTGCCGAAGACGTGCCCCAAAGCGCCTACGAACTGGGGCTGGATAACGACGACTTGCTCTGGGTAGAGCGCCACGACGGCAAGCAAATACGCCACGACCACGAGCCGGAAACCGGCCCGTTCAAGCGCTTCTGGGTATCGTTTCTTTCCTTTTTTCCCCTCGAATCGCTGCTCTAGCGCCGATGGCCTTAACCGCCGCCAGGGGCTTGAGACAACGGAACCCGCGCGCCGCGCTCAGCCGCCAAAGCCGCGCTGACTGAAAAGATTCGCGGATACTAGCCGGGTGAACTAGTCGTTGTCGGCGGTGCCAGGGCCGGCACCGCCGTGGGACGCATCGGTAGACTCGACGAGTATTCGCGTGGCCAGGTGTTTGAGCTTGTCCCACACGGCATCGTCGATGGTGATGCCGTCGAGTATGGCGCGTTCGCGGCTGGCCAGCAGCGCCGACTCCTTGTGGCAGGCCAGCAGGTCGTAGTCGTATTCCGAGCGCATCGAGGGCAGCAGCTCGACGTGGTTGGCAAACACCAGCGTGACGCTGTCGTTGGGCTCGTTTTCTTCGGGCACCTGGGTCACCGCATATACGCGGATTTCGGGCACCGTGCTGTTGGCGCGAAAGCCGACGACCTGCTCGGTCAGCGGGGTCTGGGCGTTGCGCCAGAAAGCGGTGACGTTCATCCCGCGCCCGGCAATTCGGGCCAGGTAGCCCATGATCAGCTGGCGGTTGTGGCAGCGGCGGATTTTGATCACCGAAAGCCCCCGAGCGCGCGCCTTGGCGAAACCCAGCTCCAGCGCCAGGCTGGAGCTTTGCAATACGCTGTGGCCCTGGCCGTCGAGTACGGCAAGATCGTCGTCGCTGTAAAGCAGCACCGGCGCGCGCTCTTCTGTCAGCTGTTCGGCCAGCAGGTAGTCAAGGCCGCGGTTGAGCGCCTCCAGCCCGTCGAGTTCGTAGAGCTGCATCCAGGCCACCATGTCGGCGGCATCGCTGGCGTCACCGTCCTCAAAATTCATGCCCTGAAAGGCTTTGCGGCAGAGTCCCTGTAGTTCGTTGTAGGAAACTTTCATGGCGTAGCTCCGGGTGTCGCAGTGGTGCGGGTCTCGCTGGTGGCCGTCTCGGCTGAGGCGTCGAGGGAGGGCTCCAGCGGAAAGCTCCAGTCGTCGAAATCGCTCAGGTCGTCGGGCTCGGCGTTGAGCTCTTCGACCAGCGGCGCACCCTGGAACAGGGTGATGCGTACCCAGCGGTCCGACTTGGGGTCAAAGCGGCTGGCGCCGAAAAACGACAGCTTGGTGCGTAGCAGGTGGATGGGTTTCATGTCGCGCGCCCAGAGGTTGGCGCGAATCTCGCCCAGCGGTGTTTCGACCATGGTCTGAATGCGTCGCACGATGTCTTTATAGCGCGAATGCTGGATCAAAAAATCCACCACCGTGGCGCGCGGGTGGTCGCCCAAATAGTCGGCTACGGCGCGGTGGGTGTCGGCCACCCGTGGCGCTATGGCCAGCTTGAGCTCACGATCGACGCCGGGCTCATGGCCGCGTACTCCGAGGCGCGGCTCTTCTTTTTCCATCGAGCGATACCAGAACCAGTAGCGGTTGTCGGGGTCGTCGAAGTCGTAGGTCAGCGCCCAGTCGTAGTGGGTTTCGATCAGCTGCTTGAGGCGCACCAGCGGCATTTCCGGGGTTAATTCCAGGCGCTCGTTGACGCCCATGCGGTTTTCGAACGGCTCGACAATGGCCGGATAAATTTCCAGCAGCAGGGTGTTGATCAGCTCCTGGGCCTCAAGCGGCAGCGCGCGATAGCCCCACTCGGTCAGCTCCTGCCACAGATCCTGGGTGAGCGGCACCTGTTCCAGCCAAATGCGCACCTCGGGCAGCACCGCGAGGGTTTCAGCGTTGCGCTCCCCCTGGTCGGTATCGGCGGTGACGGTTTGTTCCAGGTGGCGCTGGGCGCGGCTGAGCAGTACCAGCAGCCGGTCGCGCTGGGCTTCGTCGGGGTGCTGGGCGCTGATTTGGGCCAGCGCCTGCTCGCGGCTTTCGACCCACTGCTCGATCAGCTGCGGATGATTGATCAAAAACGGCGCCATGCCCAGCCCGGTGGAGTTGCCGATGCCCAGATAGCGCTTGAGCGGCGTGGCCAACGCAACGGCGGTCGCCGGCGAGCGGCGCCGGGCGACGTGCTCGACCTGCTGGATGGAAAAGTGGCGCAGCAGGTAAACCGCCAGCATCTGGGCCGAGAACGGCCGCTGAAAGTCGGGGTTGTCCTTGAGCCGATCGAAATCGGCGAGGCCGAACTTGCCGTTGCCGTATACCGCGGTGGTGCGGTACAGGTAGCCGGCCTTTGTCAGCCAGGCGGGGTCGGGCTGGCGGCCGGCGGCGAGGGCTTCGCTAAAGGCGGTGAAGTTGCGCAGGCTGCGGTTGGCCCGGGA
>JAKDRW010000058.1 GCA_030454225.1 Vreelandella subglaciescola
AGAGTAACGCTGAAAAAGCCCTGACAAGCCACGGCGCGGCGTTACGGGTACTGGGAAAGCGCTTGGCAGTGGCACAGGAAGCGCTCGAAGTCGCCACGTATTAGCGGCAGGCTTGCGTGCAGGCGGTGATCGTCATCGACAAGACGCAGCGATAAACGCTGGTCGCGCGCGTACTCGATTACCGGCGCAGGCGGCACGACGTCGTCTCGCCAGCCGTGAATAATATGCGTGGTACGCGCCTTGAGCACGGGGGAGGTTTCGGGGTAGTCGGGCAGCCCCAACGCCGGGGCGAGCAAAAAGCAGCCCAGCATGGCGTAATCAGCCCCCAGCATGGCGCTGAGCCAGCCGCCAAGACTGGAGCCGACCATGATGCAGCGGGCCGGGCTGTCGCGGCGTTCCTGGAGCGTTCGTCGAAGGTGGTCAAGCCGCACCTTGGGGTCTTGCATGTGGCGGTAATCCATCACCACGGGCTCGACGTCGTCAAGCTGTTCGGCGATGCCTTTGAGCGCCTGTACCTTGAGTGCGCCCGGGCCGCTTTCCAGGCCGTGGGAGAAGTAAACGGTAATCATGGTCGCCCCGCGGGTGACTGCCGGTGAGCAGGGTGCCGGAGCAGTCGAGCTGCCGGCGCTTACTTGAACCCTAGCGGGTTCGTCGCTGGCTGCCAAGGTGGTTAACGCTTGGCGTAGGCGCATTGCCGCGTGAGTGCTAGGCTTTGACGATAGCGTTTGAGCTAACAACAGGCATAAAAAGCAGGGGTGAGCCATGCAGCAAACAGTGGCGTTGCTTGAGGATCTTGTCGCGTTTGATACGACCTCGCGGTGCTCCAATCTGGCGCTGATCGAATACGTCGAGGCGTATCTGGCGCGCCACGGCGTGGAGGCCGAGCGGATAATGAGCCCGTGCGGCAACAAGGCCAGCCTGATGGCTCGTATTGGCCCCGAGGCGCCGGGCGGCATGGTGCTTTCGGGGCACACCGACGTGGTGCCGGTAGACGGCCAGCCGTGGTCGAGCGCGCCGTTTACTCTGCGCGACGGCGGCGATGGCCGGCTTTACGGGCGCGGCAGCTGCGACATGAAGGGCTTTATTGCCTGCGCGCTGGCCAACGTGCCCGAGTGGGTTAACGCACCGCTGGAACGGCCGATCTATCTGGCGCTTTCCTACGATGAAGAAATCGGCTGCGTAGGCGCACCGGCGCTGATCGAGCGCTTCTTGCAATATGACCGTCATGCCGCAAGCGCCCACGTTATTGTCGGTGAGCCGACCGGCATGCAGCCGGTGGTGGCGCAAAAGGGCGCGACCAACCTGCGCACCACGATTATCGGGCGCGAGGCGCACAGCAGCCAGGTCGATCAGGGCGTGTCGGCGCTTCACGTGGCCGCCAGGCTGGTGACGTTTATTGAAGACACCATGGCAGATCTGGTGGCCACAGGCCGCGTCGATAACGCCTTTAACGTGGCGCATTCCAGCCTGCACGTGGGCAAGATTCACGGCGGCACCGCGATCAACATTACCGCGCGGGAGTGCGAGTTCGAGTGGGAAATCCGCCACCTGCCAAGCGACACCTTCGAGGCGCTGCACGCTCGCTTTGAAGCGCGCTGCGATGCGCTGATACGCGAGATGCACGCGGCAGGCAAGCCGCTGGAAATCGTCACCCGACCGCTCAATGTCACCGTGCCGGGGCTTGCCGACCGCGATAACCAGCGGGTGCTGCGGCTGGCCGAGGCGCACTTGCCCGCGCCGTGCTGTCGTCACGCCGTGGCCTACGCCACCGAGGCCGGGCAGTTTCAAGAGGCGGGGTTTGAAACGATCATTTTGGGGCCGGGCAGCATTGCCCAGGCGCACCAGCCCGATGAGTTTGTCGAGGTGGCGCAGCTTGAGGCCTGTTCCACGTTTCTGACCCGCATGGGGCGGGCGCTGGCCGAGCCGGCCGCCGGCGTCCCTGCGGGAGCCAAGCCATGAGCAACGCGACTTCGCCGCTTGCCGAGGCCTGGTATGTATATTTGCTGGAATGCCGGCGCGGCACCTACGTGGGTATCACTAACAATCTGGCCAGGCGTTACCGCGCTCACTGCGCGGGCAAGGGCGCGCGCTACACCCGTGCCAATCCGCCGCTGGCGCCGTTGGGCGCCCAGCCGTTTGCCGGTCGCGCCGCCGCCAGCCGCGCGGAATACGCGCTCAAGCAGCTGCGCGCCGAAGACAAGCGCCGCTGGGCCGAGCGCTGGCCCTGGCCCCTTGAGGAGGCTTGTACCCCATGCTGATTTTTCATTCCGACGCTACCTCGCTGCGCTGCGCCCGCACCGAGCTTCACGACGGCGAGCTGGTCGAGCCGTTTGAAAGCCCCGAGCGGGTCACGCTGATCCTCGAACGTCTCAAGGCACTGGCGCTGGGCGAGATTCGTCGCCCGCTGGCGTATGGGCTGGCGCCGGTGCTGGCGGTACACGATGAAGCCTACGTTCGCTTTCTTGCTACCTGCTGGGGGCGCTGGAAGGCGGCGGGTAACCAGGGCGAGGCCATCGCCAATATCTGGCCGGCGCGTACGCTGCGCGGCGACCGCGTGCCCGAGGCTATCGGCGGGCAGCTGGGCTATTACGCGCTGGCGGCGGACACGTCGATTACCGCCGGCACCTTTGACGCCGCCATGGCGAGTAAAGACGTTGCCCTTGGCGCGGTAGCACACACCCTGGCCACCCACGAACCCAGCTTCGGGCTGTGCCGCCCGCCCGGCCACCACGCCGCCAGCGACCAGTTTGGCGGCTACTGCTTTTTCAACAACGCCGCCATCGCCGCCGAGCACGCGTTAAGTGCCGGCAAGCAGCGGATAGCGATTCTCGACGTAGACTTTCACCACGGCAACGGCACCCAGCAGATTTTCTACGCCCGCGACGACGTGTTTTTTGCCTCGATTCACGGCAACCCGAGCGTGACATTTCCGTACTTTTCCGGCTACGCCGATGAAACCGGCGCCGGGCGCGGCGAAGGTTTTACCGCCAACTACCCATTGCCGCCGGGCGTAGCCGTTGCGCGCTGGATGGGCGCGCTCGATGAGGCGCTGGCGAAAATTCGCCAATCCGGCGCCGAGCTGCTGATCGTCTCGCTGGGGGTGGATACCTTCGAAAACGACCCCATCAGCGCCTTTTGCCTGACCCACGCCGACTTCAACACCCTGGGGCAGCGTTTGGCGTCTGCCGGGCTTCCCACTACGCTATTAATGGAAGGTGGCTACGCCGTGGCCGATATCGGCGTCAACGTCGCCGGGGTGCTCAGCGGCTTCGAGCGCGCCACGAGCCCTCCAATAGATGACAACGGCGGCTGATTCGGGCAGGCTAAGGGGCTGTTTAACCGCCTGAAACGGGCAGTCACAGCACGCAGTTTTAACGGCACAGGAGAGCAGCCAGGTGGCAGTTTACGGTGGCATACTGGCGCACGAGCTGGGCTACTGGCTTAATGCGCTGACCAACGCAGCGTACGATCCGCGCCGCCCGCTGGCTAGCGTTCACGGCAGCTTTGCCCGTGCGCACACCGCCCGCCAGGACCTGCTGGACATCGCCGGTTGCTACCGCAGCAAGCGCTACGGCGCTGAAGAGGCCGCCACTGCGCTCTCGCGCTGGTGTTTGCATTATCTGGACGAAGCCGAGTGGTACCGGATCACCGGCGAGTGCCAGGCCCCGCCCGCTGAACCTGCTGAAACCGAGGCGCCCGCCAGGTCGCTGCAACGCCACCGCGTCGGCTAGCCTGGCCGCCGCGCCTGTTTGCCTTATCTACCCGATTGTCCTTGCCAGGGAGTCTCTTGCATGGCGGCTACTTACCGCGCCCCGGAACACATCATAACCTCGATTCTGGATACCGACTGGTACAAACTCACCATGATGCAGGGCGTGCACCACAAGTATGCCAACGCCAGCGTGGTTTGGGAGTTTCGTTGCCGCAACGCCGAGGACCTAAGTCCTTATCTTGATGACATACGCGCCCAGGTAGACGCCTTGCGCTGGCTGTCGCTGAGCGAGGCGGAGTCTGACTATCTGGGCAGCTTTGCCTACATGTCGCCAGATTTTATCCGCTTTCTCGAGCTCTACCGCTTTTGCCCCGAGTACGTAACCATGCACATGGAAGGCAGCGACCTGTGCATCGTGATTGACGGCCCCTGGACGCACAGCATCCTGTTTGAGATCGTGATTCTGGCGATCATCAGCGAGGTGCGTAACCGCGTATTGTACCCCCACGCCAGCGTCGAACAGGCGGTGGCGAAGCTGCGCGACAAGTTTGCTGCCCTGCGCCGCGATTACACGCCCGAGCAGCTGGCGAACTTCCATTTGGCTGACTTCGGCACCCGCAGGCGCCTCTCCCAGCCGGTGCACGAAGCCGTTGTCAAAGTGCTGGCCGACGAATTCCCCGGCCAGTTTGTCGGCACCAGCAACGTCGATATCGCCAGGCGCTACGGCCTTGCGCCGATGGGCACCATGGCCCACGAATGGGTGATGGCGCACCAGCAGCTGGGCAGCCGGCTGATCGATAGCCAGCGCGCCGCTTTTGAGGCCTGGGTGCAGGAATACCGCGGCCACCTTGGCGTGGCGCTGACCGATACCATCACTGTCGATGCGTTTCTGGCCGATTTCGATCTGTATTTCGCCAAGCTGTTTGACGGCCTGCGCCACGATAGCGGCGATCCATTGGTGTTTGCCGAGAAATGCATTCGCCACTATGAAAAGCTGGGCATCGACCCGATGAGCAAAACGCTGGTGTTCAGCGACGGCCTGACCTTTGACGCGGCGATGGCGGTGAAAAACGCGCTTGACGGGCGAATCCGCACCAGCTTTGGCATCGGCACCAGTCTGACGTGCGATCTGCCCGACGTTAAGCCGATGAACATCGTCATCAAAATGGTTTCGTGCAACGGCCAGCCGGTGGCCAAAATATCCGACGAACCGGGCAAGGCCGCCACCCACGACCCCGAATACGTGCACTACCTGAAAAGCGTGTTCAACGTGGCCGAAAACGTGGAAAAGTAAGCGCCGCTCGCCACTGGCAGGCGTTACTTGCCGTATTTTTATGACATTTTATATCGATGGAAAAAGGTAAATATCATGGCCAACCCTATTCGAGTCGCCATCGCCGGCTACGGCAACCTCGGCCGCGGCGTTGAAGCCGCGCTTGGGCAAAACCCCGACATGCAGCTGGTTGGCGTGTTCAGCCGCCGCGATCCGGCAAGCGTGACGCTGCTGGATTCAAGCGTTCCGGTTTACGCCATGAGTGAGGTGGAAACGTTCAAGGATGACGTCGACGTGATGGTGCTGTGCGGCGGATCAAAAACCGACCTGCCCGAGCAGGGGCCGTATCTGGCGCAGTTTTTCACCACCGTAGACAGCTTCGACACCCACGCCACGGTCAACGAGTACTACGATGCGCTGGACGCCCCGGCGAAAAAGGCCGGCACCGTGGCCATGCTGTCGGTGGGCTGGGACCCGGGCCTGTTTTCGCTCAACCGCGCGTTCGGCGAAGCGGTGCTGGCCGAAGGCGAAACCTACTCCTTCTGGGGCAAGGGGCTGAGCCAGGGCCACTCCCAGGCCGTGCGCAGCGTCGACGGCGTGAAGAAGGGCGTGCAGTACACGCTGCCCTCCGAAGACGCCATCGCCCGAGTGCGCGCCGGCGAACAGCCCACGCTCAGCACTCGCGAAAAGCACGTGCGCGAATGCTACGTGGTGCTGGAAGACGGCGCCGACGCCGACACCGTGCGCGACACCATCGTCACTATGCCCCACTACTTCGCCGAGTATGACAGCGTGGTGCACTTCATCGATGACGAGACGTTTGCTCGCGAGCACGCGTCCATGCCCCACGGCGGCTTTGTCATCCGCAGCGGTATTACCGGCGACGGCAACAAGCAGTCGATTGAATATTCGCTGAACCTCGGCAGCAACCCCGAGTTCACCGCCAGCGCGCTGGTCGCCTACACCCGCGCGGCGCACCGCATGGCAAGCCGCGGCGAATCCGGCGCCCGCTCGGTCTTTGATGTTGCCCCGGGCCTGCTCTCGCCCAAAGACCCCGCGCAGCTGCGCAAAGAGCTTTTGTAAGAAATACGGCGTTACTTATTGGCGCAGTAGCGTGGCGCTCCCGTCCAAGGTTGGCTGCTGGGTGGGAGCGCAATTTATGGCGCGAATGCGGTGTCGTAGTATTTAAGGCCAGTATCTAAGATCGCGAGTCACGTTTTGGTCACATTATTTGGGCGCAACGAAAAGCGGCCACCGCCGTGTATGGCTAAGTGACCGTTTTGCTCAATAATTTGGTCGGAATAGCAGGATTCGAACCTACGACCTCTGCCTCCCGAAGGCAGCGCTCTACCAAGCTGAGCTATATTCCGAGGCGTTTTCGGCGTGTGGCCGTCAACTGGTGGTGAATCCTACGCCGTTATGATGAATAATGCAAGCCCTTTTGCCGGCTACGCCGTGCGCTCGACCGCGGCGTGGGCGAGTTTTTCCATGGTGTCGCGGAATTCGCTTTCCGGTAGCGCGTTGAGCTGGGCGAGGGCCTTGGCGGACATCTCTTCGGCGCGCTCGCGGGTGTAGTCCAGCGCGCCGGTGGTACGCACGATCTCGAGCACGGCGTCGAGCTGGTCGAGCCCGCCCTGGCGAATGGCCTGGCGGATCAGCCTGGCCTGCTCGGGCGTGCCTTTTTCCATGGCGCGCAAAAGCGGCAGGGTGGGCTTGCCTTCGGCCAGGTCGTCGCCGACATTTTTGCCCATGGCCTCGGCGTCGCCCTGATAGTCGAGCAGGTCGTCGACCAGCTGGAAGGCTAGTCCCAGGTAGCGGCCGTAAAGCTTGAGCGCCTCTTCCTGCTCGGGGGTTGCCTCGGCAATCACCGCGCCGCTTTGCGAGGCGGCCTCGAACAGCTGGGCGGTTTTACCCTGAATAGTGGCGAAGTAGTCGGCTTCGCTGACGGCGGGGTTGCCGATGTTGACCAGCTGCTGGACTTCGCCTTCGGCGATGATGCAGGTGGCTGCCGAAAGAATCGCCATGATGCGCATCGAGCCGACGTCGACCATCATCTGAAACGAGCGCGAGTAAAGAAAATCGCCGACCAGCACTGAAGGCGCATTGCCCCAGGCGTCGTTGGCGGTTTGCTTGCCCCGGCGCAGGCTCGACTCGTCGACCACGTCATCGTGCAACAGCGTCGAGGTGTGCATGAACTCGATCAGCGT
>JAKDRW010000059.1 GCA_030454225.1 Vreelandella subglaciescola
CTCTGCCTCGTGTCAGCCGCCATATGGCTGGCCTAATTGTTAACGCCCCCTAGCTCTTCCAATAGTACGCCCAGTCCTCAAGGGGGCTCCCAGGAGCCTGCCAAAGGGTTACGCGCCCTGGGTGATCCGGTGGTGCTGATTCTCAGCATCGGCTTTATTCTGGCCTTTCTTCTGCTCTCGTTCTACGACCTGGACATGGTAGCCAACGGCGTCACCGCCGGGTTTGGCTGGACAGCCGCGACGCTGGGCTCCTACTTCCAGTTTTTCCTGCTGGCGACCTTCTTCATCGCCATCGGCCTGGCCTGCACGCCGGCGGCCAAAGCCAAGATTGGCAACCTCGACACGCCCGAGATGAGCACGTTCAAATGGCTGTCGATCATCCTGTGTACGCTGCTGGCCGGCGGCGGGGTGTTCTTTGCTGCGGGCGAGCCGGCGTTTCACTTTTTGACCACGCCGCCGGCGCTGGACACCGAAGCCGGTACGCCCGAGGCGGTAGCCGGTGCGCTGGCGCAGTCGTTCATGCACTGGGGCTTTTTGGCTTGGGCGGTGCTGGGTACGCTTGCCGCCATTGTGCTGGCCCATGCGCACTACGTGAAAGGCCAGCCGCTGCAACCGCGCACCCTGCTTTACCCGGTGTTCGGCAAGCGCCTGCTGAGCGGCCCGCTGGGCGGCGTGATCGACGCGTTGTGCGTGATTTCGATGGTCGCCGGTACCGTTGGCCCCATCGGATTTTTGTCGACTCAGGTCAGCTTTGGCCTGCACGAGCTGCTGGGCGCACCGGATACCTTCGGCACGCAAATTGCGGTGCTGATTGTGCTGGGCAGCGTCTACGTGACGTCGGCGATGACCGGGATTGATCGCGGCATTCAGTTTTTGAGCCGCTTTAACGTCTTTTTGGCGCTGGCCATCGGCGCGGTGGTCATTGTCTTCGGCCCGACGCTGTTTTTCTTCAACACCTACCTGTCGAGCATGGGCTCGTACATCACCAACTTTTTTTCCATGGCCACCACTACCGCCGAAACGGCGTCGCCAGGCTGGATGCAGGGCTGGACGATCTTCTTTTTCGCCTGGTTTATCGGCTATGCGCCGCTGATGGCGATTTTCGTCGCGCGTATTTCCCGCGGGCGCAGCATCCGCGAAATGATTATCGCCGTGGCGGTGATTGCGCCGATCGCCACCACCGTGTGGTTTACCCTGCTGGGCGGCTCGGGCGTGTTCTACCAGCTCACCGGTGCCATCGACATGACCGAGGCGCTGGCCGCCTACCAGTTTGACGTAGCCACGCTCACCGTCGCCCAGGCGCTGCCCGGCGGCACCATAATGGCGCTGGCGATTCTGCTGCTGACCACCATCTTCGTTGCTACCACCGGTGACTCGATGAGCTACTCGATTGCCGTCGTGGGTGCCGGCCACGATGAGCCGAGCTCCAAGGTGCGTGCCTTCTGGGGTATCGCCATGGCGCTGATGGCAGGCGTTCTGCTGAAGATGGGCGAAGGCCAGATCAACGCGCTGCAGCAGTTCATCGTGCTGACCGCGGTGCCGGTATCGTTTATTCTGCTGCCGACGCTGTGGGACGGCCCCAAGGCCGCCTACGCCATGGCGCGCGAGCAGGGCATTATTGACTAATCGCGATACGATAACGCAGATGCCAAAACGCCAAGGGGCCGCTATTTAGCGGCCCCTTGGCGTTTCTGCTGGTGAGTTTTTAATGGTGGCGATAGCGTTAGCCGTTTATTCGTCCACGTCGTCCTCGGAGGGGCGCCGGTAGTCGGCGCCCTTGCCCGACTGGATACCCTGGGTCGGGTCGTCGCGGCGTTTGGGTCCGGTACGCTCGACCGAGGTGGTGTCGAGCACGCGGATGTTGGCCGCTGGCGCGCTGCCGTCTTTGCGTTCGCCGAAGTACAGCGTGGTGTGCGGGCGCGGAATCTCGATACCGGCTTCGTCGAAGCGCAGCTTGACCAGGCGGTTGTAAGCGCGGCCCACGGCCCACTGGTCGCCCGGCGTGGTCATGATCATCACGCGGATGTTGACCGAGCTGTCGGCAAGCGAAGTAACGCCGGCCACGGTCAGCTCTTCGAGCAGCTTGTGGCCGTGCTCTTCGCTCGCTTGCAAATCGCTGAAGGCGACCTGCAGCTTCTCGACCGCATGGTCGATGCTTTCGTTGTAGGCAATGCGGTATTCCTCGACGTGGTAGGCAAACTCACGCATGTAGTTGGCCACGGTGTCCACGCTTGAGAACGGCACAATGTGGTAGGTACCCGACAAATCGCGGATGCCCACCGAGCGGATACTAAAGCGCTCGGCCGTACCGGTAACGCCGCCCGCGGTGACGATATCGCCGGTGTTCATGGCGTTTTCAATCTGGATAAACACCCCGGTGATCACGTCCTGGACAAGCTTCTGGGCGCCAAAACCGATGGCCAGACCCAGCACCCCGGCGCCGGCAATGAGTGGCCCGATGTTGATGCCGATCTCGGCCAGCACGATCATGCCCGTCATGGTGATCATGGTGATGATCAAAGCGTTACGAAACAGGCTCAACAGCGTTTTGGCGCGAGCGGTGGGCTCGCCCTTGCCGGTTTCGGGGTTAAGGTTGTGCTCGATGAGGCTTGCAAGCCCTACCCACACGGCCAGCGCAATGACCAGAATGATCGCGACGTGAATGAGCTTGCTTATCAGCGCCGTGCCCGGCTCTGAGGCATACCAGGCGGCCAGGTCAAAGATGTACCAAGCGTCCAGCACTACCATAATGACGGCTAGCAGGAGGAGCGTGCGCAGCACGCGCAGGGCGTTGGGCACGTAACTATTGAGGCGCTTTTCGAGCATCGGCAGCTTGCGGTTGGTGTCCGCCGAGAGCTGAATGCGCCGTCCGATGGTCTGCGTCAGGAACGACGACAGCAGCAGCCCCACGACGATGGCGATGAGCGTTTGCAGCGTGGCAAACAGCACAAACGGCAGCGCCTCGACGGGACTCAGCAAGGTAATGACAAACACGCCGATAAAGTAAAACAGCGCCAATAAATGCCAGGTGCGAGCGAGCAGCTGCAGCGCAATACGGCTGGCGGTAAGCGTGCTGCGCCGAGCAGAAGCGTTGATGCTTTCGCGCAGACGCAGGCGGTTTTTCAACACCACGGCGACCGCGTAGATAAAGGCACACACCGTAATTAGCGTGCCCAGCGCCTGGCCGAGCGAGGCGGCAAGGTAATAGTTGACCAGCGGCACGGCCACCATCAGCCCGTAGCCGACCATGCCCACCAGCCGGGCGATCCAGCGGTTCCAGTAGGACGCCTCAGAGGCCGCAATGGGCAGCAGCCGCAGCCCCTCGTAACGCGAGGAGAACAGCATACGAAACGCCGCCTTGATCAGCTCGATAACCAGAAAGGCGTTCAGAAACAGCGAGGCGCGGGTAGAGAGATCGCCGGTCTCGCCCACCGCAAAGGTGGCGATCAGGTTGCCGCCCACGTAGGCCAGCGCCACGATCAATACGTCGATCAGCGCGGCAATCGCCACGCAGGTGACCAGCCGCAGCACCGGCGTGTAGTCGCCGCGCCGCGACCAGCCGCTGATGCGGGTGAACAGCGGCTTGGCCAGCCGGCGAAAAGCGATAAACAGCAAAAACGTCGCGGCGATAACCAGCCCCAGATTGATCGCCGCGCTGACAAAGGCCGCGGTATCAAAATGGCCGGTGCCTTCACCGGTAAACAAGCCTCCGACAATGTCCACCAGCTGTTCGAGCTGGGTGCCCACGTCGCTGACGATGTTACTGGTTACCTCGGCAACCTGGCGCGGCAGCGAGACGTCGTCGGGCGCGATATCGCTGCCCTGGGCGGCCTGTTCGGGCGCCTGCTCGGGGAGCTGTTGCTGCACGGCGCCTTCCGGCAGCTCGGCGGCCTGGCGGCGCAGCAGCTCGACCAGCTTGTGGCGCGAGTCGTCGTTTTCCAGCAGGTCGGCAAGCGTCGAATAGGTGGCCGCGCCGCCTTCGGTCGCGGCGTTGGCGGCGTCGTTCTGCGCTAGCGCGGGGGCGCTAAGCATCACCGCGGCTAGCAGCCACAGGCACAGCCAGGCTCCCAGCTTGGGTAGCAATCGTAATGGCGTCACACCGTTGTCTCCTCGGATCGAATAAACCTCTGGCCATCCGTGATGGCCAATACGTGTCGTCGCCGGCGCTATGTTAGCGGCAGCGGCGCGCATGGCGCCGATACTCTTTGGTCTTTGAAGGAGAATCAAGGTTTTGTCGGATTAATACGCGCCATACCGGCGGTACGGCGAGCGCTTGGCCCGCCGTACCGCCGGTATGGTAAGGCAGAAAGGGATGGGGCAGGGACGATTAGGGCTGGAACGGCATGCGGAAAGTCAGGCTAATATCCGAGGCATCATCGGTAAGCCCCATCCCCAGGCTAGTGACAACCGAAACGTTGTCGTTCAGCGCATAGGTGCCACCGAGGCTGAATACCCCTACGTTGGCGTCGCTGCCGATCGCCTTGTTGGTGATGTCGCCCTGGGTGGTCTTGGATTTCTGGATATACTCATGTGAGTAGGAGAGCGACAGGCTCAACCGCTCGTTAAGGGCAAAGGCGGTACCAAAGCCCGCGCGGATGGAATCACCCAGTTCGACCTTGCCCGGCTGCTTGCCCTCTGACGCCGAGATATCGTCAAAACTCTCTTTGATATTGTAGGTGTAACCCAGGTTGGTGAAGACGATGGCCGGGTCCAGCGTCTTGAGAAACGATGTCCCCGCCGTGACCGCCCAGACCCCGTTACCGGTGGGTAGCTCGGTGGGCACGACCAGGTTGGTATTGCCGTCTTCACCGTCTGATTCGATCGTATCCGTGCGCGTCGCAACGCCATAGGGATCGGTACCGGTGGGCGCCCGCACCCCCAGGCTCACGACCACATCGGGACGCGTCGTGGTTTCCGGCAGCAGGCGGTAGGACAGCGAGGCGCTGATATCGCCAAGCCCCGCCTCGCTCACCGACGTTTCGCTGTTCAGTTCGGTAGAAAAGTCATCGCCGATCGACTGATAGGTGCTGCTACGATAAACGAAGGGAATATTGAGGCCGAGCTCCAGCCGATCGGTCAGGCCGTAGCGGGTGCTCAGGTCGAAGGTAGTGATATGGCTCTGGACGGTATCGACGTTGATCTCGCCCAAAAAGATGGCGTCCAGCGCCAGAAAGCCGCGCAGCGCCAGCTGGGAACGGTCGGAGTAGGAATAGTTGATGCCCGGCTCGATGGTCAGCCGATCAGAGAATAGCGCGTGCTCTTCGCGCAGCACGTTCTCCACGCTCTGGCTGGGTTTAGCCTGACGAACGACCTCTTCGTCATCATCCCCCACTTGTGCCTGAGCCATTGAAGAAACCCCCAGGGCTGACGCCATGAGGGTAAGAGAAGCAACGGATATCTGCTTGCGCGTAGAAATGGTTGTTTCGCCCACACAGCACTCCTTAGTATTTTTTTGTTATCCGCTGCTGCCTCCATAACACAAATCTTACGCAAAGAGAGCAATACAGTAACAGCGGGTTACGCGCAGTGTAGACCACCCTTGCACTGGCCGTCACCCTTTAGCGAATCAAGTCTCGCCCTGCGCCAACGGCGCCGCGCAGGCCAGATACATCGGTAGTGGTTCCACGCTCGCCCATGTAGAGCTGCAGCCGCGTCAGGTTGCGCACCTGCTGCGCGTCACTGCTCAGCTGAATCGACTGCCTGAGCCCGCGGCTGGGCACGATGGCCTGGCTGACGCTTCCCATCCCCGGCACCTGCAGATGAACGCCTACCCCGTCTGCGCCGCTGCTGACGGCCATTCGGGTACCCGAGGGTAGCCGCTGTTGGGCGTTGGAGGCGCCGGCACTGCCTCCCGACATGCTGTGCCCTGCGGCATCGAGCACGTCGATCTGCAGGTCGTTGGCCGCCGTATTGAAATCACCCCCGGCCTGAATGCTCTGCACTACGCCGCGCACGTTGCCGGTGCCGGCGTCGTGAACAAAGGCGCCGTTGCCCGAACTTGATACGCCAGTTGAATCGCCGACGGTCAGGTGGGGTTCGAAGGTGACGCTCGGTGACGCCCCGCGCAAATCGCCGCGCAGCGTACCGCCGGCCATCAGTTGCTCACCCGCTGCGGTGCGCCATTCGCTGGACATTTGCACACCAAAGAACATGATTTGCCCCTGGTCGACGTAGCGGCCGCGCAGCTTTCCAAGCTCGGCATCGCTTAGCTGTCGCTCATCGGCGAAGCGAGAGAAGTTCGACACCTCGGCCTGAACGGGGCCCACCATCAGGCCGGCCGTTGCGACAATCGCCAAGGCGGCCACCGCACGCCTCTTATTATGGTTAGCGTTACCGGTACGATTCGAATTACCGTGCCGTGCCTTTTGTTGTGTTTTCCGCTCGTGCATTACCATATTTGTAATCCTCTAAGCGCTGATGAATCCCTTTTGGCCACTGCCCCTGCAGGATGAACCACGCGGGTTAACAGTCGGGGACAAGCTAGAAGAGATCCGCGTGTCGAAAACCGAAGTCGAGCAATTTCTGCTTGGGCACGGGGGCAAAGGTATCCTGCAGGCGATGCGCCGTAAGCGGTTGGCGCGGGTCTAGCAGGGCGGTCTGTCGATCAAACCCTTCGCCGACGATAGCGAAGATAATGCCGTTCCATGAGTCCAGAAAATCGTCGCGCTCCATGACCCGGTTACCCAGCGCGGGGTCACCGACATAGACGCGGTCGCCGTTGGCCTTTTTCACCACCACGAAATGCTTGTACCCCTCCAGGTCGAGCAACACGATTACCGGAATCGATATCTCGTCCAGCGTATCGGGCGCCACCTCGTAGCCCCGGCCGCGATAGCCCAGGGTCTTTACGTAGTTCTTCAGGTCCAGCAGCGAAAAACCCCGCGCCAGCACGACTTCGGGATCCGAGACCTCGAGCATCCCCGCGAGCACGCCTTGCTCGGTGGTTTCGGGGTGCTGGTAGGCATACTTCAGAATGGTGGCCAGCGACGCCGCACCGCAGGAGAAATCCGTGTGCTGCTCGACCAGATTTTCGAAACGACGCTCGCGGATCGATTGCACGTCCTTGCTGATCACCGTGCCAGAGACGATATTGCCCAGGCGCACGCTAGCCGCCTGGGCATCAAGAAAAGGGAGGGCAAGCCCGAGAAGCAGAAATGGCATCCAGCA
>JAKDRW010000060.1 GCA_030454225.1 Vreelandella subglaciescola
GCCGTCGCCGGGGTTGGTCAGCGCCAGGCTGGCCACGTGCAGCGCCGGCACTACGCCCGGCAGCCACTGCTGCCACTCGGGCTCAATCGCCCAGTCGTAGTGTGTCTGGCTCCACTCGCAAAGCGCTGATTCAAGCCCGGCGGACACGTTAGTGTAGCCGTAAACGCCGTGATCCACGCGGCGCCGGATGGCCTCGTTCACGTTCGCCGGCGAACGAAAATCCATGTCCGCGACCCAAAGAGGGAGCACGTCATCGCCGTAGCGGTGCCATTTTTTTGACGACCAGCCGCCGTCGGGGGTGCGCCGTTCAATCGGCGTGGCAAAATCAAACGCCATACTTGTTCTCTCCATGATAGCGCTTTCTTGGCCATCAAAACCGGTGATCAAAAGTCCTTGAAGCATGCCGTCGCGGCGGCTATTCAGCAACCCCGCGCCCCTCACAGCCGTCAGGAGCCATTTTCATGGTCATCCGCTACAATCTATGGCCCGGCCCGGCTAGCAGGCGCCGATCCCGACGATTATGCTACGTCCTCGCAAACCTTGCGCCGAGCGCCTTTACGGCCGCCATTTCCCCCCTTACTCTGCCAGAGAATTGCCCATGCTGACCCGCACCCGGCACGCCCCTTCGGCGTCTGAGATTGATATTATTACCTGCCAGCTGGGCCGCGCGCCCCGCGGCCTCGAGGCCATTGCCGCCGTCGACGGTGAAGGCACGCCGCTGGCGCTGCGCATGGCGCCGATTGTCAACGGGGCGCCGTTTCCCACGCTTTACTGGCTATGCTCCGAGCGCCTGAAGGTGGAAATTTCGCACCTCGAAGCCGCCGGCGTGATCAAGCAGCTGGAACAGCGGCTGCAGGAAGACCCCGACTTTCTCGCCGCTTACCACCAGAGCCACCGCGACTACATCGCCGAGCGTTGGGAGTGGATGAGTGCAGAACAAAAGGCCGACATTGAGCGCCGCGGCTATACCCAGGTGCTCACCGAGCGCGGCGTCGGCGGCATTGCCAGCTGGGATCAGGTGCGCTGCCTGCACACTCAGTACGCCCATCATCTGGGCAGTCACAACGCCATTGGCCAGTGGCTGGACGATACCTACCAGCTGGATCGCTGCCTGCCCTGAGCATCGCTAGCCTTCTTCTTATCCGCTAACAAGGAACCCCGTATGGCACGTTTTTGCGTTTATCTCGGCTCACGCTCGGGCAACCATCCCGAGTTTCGTCAGGCGGCCATCTCGTTGGGGTCGGCCATCGCCAAGCGCGGGCACACGCTGGTCTACGGTGGCGCGCGCGTGGGCCTGATGGGTGAGCTGGCCAACGCCGTGCTGGACGCCGGCGGCGAGGCCATCGGCGTGATGCCCGACCATCTGGTCGAGCGCGAGCAGGCGCACTTCGGCCTGAGCGAGCTGATCCGCGTGCGCGACATGCACGAACGCAAAGCCACCATGGCCGCCAACGCCGACGCATTCATGGCGCTGCCCGGCGGTATCGGCACGCTTGAGGAGCTGTTTGAAATCTGGACCTGGGGCTATCTCGGGCTGCATGAAAAGCCGTTGGGCGTGCTCAACGTGCAGGGCTTTTATTCACCGCTGCTGACCTTTCTGGACTCGACCGTCGGCCACGGTTTTCTCAACGCCCCGACTCGCGACATGCTGCTCGACGCCGAGACACCCGACGCGCTGCTTGACGCGCTGGAAGCCCAGCTGCAAGGCTGAACCGTTCGCACCCCACAAGGAGTTTGCCATGCACGCCGTTACCTTCAGCCAGCAGCACGCCGACTGGCAGGCAGTGCCCGACATCGCCCCACCCAGCGACGGCGAGGTACAGCTGCAGATCGCCTACGCCGGCGTTAACCGCGCCGACCTGATGCAGCGCGCCGGTCAGTATGCGCCGCCGCCCGGCGTCACCGAGGTGCCCGGGCTTGAAGTCAGCGCCACGGTGGCAAGCGTAGGGGCCGGCGTCGACCATTTGGCCGCCGGCGATCGGGTGTGTGCACTGCTGACGGGCGGCGGCTACGCCGAGGCGGTCAACGTGGATGCCCGCCAGGTACTGCCGCTGCCTCGCGGGCTTGGCCTGCGCACCGGCGCGGCGCTGCCCGAAGTCTTCGCTACCGCGTGGCTTAACCTGTTTATGGAAGGCAACCTGCAGGCCGGCGAGCGCGTGCTGCTGCATGCCGGCGCCAGCGGCGTGGGCAGCGCGGCCATTCAGCTATGCCGCGCGTTCGGCCACCCGTGCTTTGTCACCGCCGGCAGCCGCGCCAAGCTCGACGCCTGCCATCAGCTCGGCGCCGACGCGGGTTTCAACCGCCACGACGGCAGCTTTGCTGACGCGGTAAAGGCCTGGGGCGGAGTGGACGTGATTCTTGACCCGGTGGGCGCAAGCTACCTGGCCGATAACCAGCGCGTGCTGAACGCCGACGGGCGGCTAGTGCTGATCGGCATCATGGGCGGGCGCCACGCCGAGCTGGATATGGGGCGGCTGCTGATGAAGCGCCAGCGCCTTTTGGGCTCAACCCTGCGCAGCCAGCCGGCCGCCGCCAAGGGGGCGATCATGCAGGCGCTTTATACCCATGTCTGGCCGCTGCTGGAACGCGGCGACATCAGCGCGCTGATCGACCGCTGCTGGCCCGTTGAGCAGGTCAACGAGGCGCACGCTCATATGCAAAGCAACGCCAACACGGGCAAGGTACTGTTGATGATTAACGCTGATGATTAGTGCGGGCGGGCAACTAACCCGGATGTTTAAGGCAGCGGCGCCGTAAGGCTGAGCGTGCGCGCGTAGGTGAGCTGAAGCAGGCGGGCATCGTCGCCGGCGCGGTGGCGATGGATCCCGCGCTCGGCAATCAGCGCTTCTTTGGTATCGCTCCACAGCGCCTGCTGAGCTTCGCTGAGCAGCACGCGCAGCGCTTCCAGACGAAAGCCCGGCAGCATCCCGGCGTGATGAAACAATAGCGAGAGCCAGGTGTTGTCAAAACCCCAGCTGTCGCTGTAGGCCTTGCCGAGGCTCGATAGCTCATCGTTGAGCCAGCGCGCCACCTGCTCCACGGGATAGCCTTCGCGCTGCAGGCGCGCGCGCGAGATCCCGTGCAGCAGCTCGGCCTCGGGGTCCCAGTGGGTCCATTCGTCCTGCGGCTGGATCAGCAACGCGCAGCGGCTGCCGTCCCCGCGGGCAATGCCCACTTCGATCGGGTAGCTGCCGCGCCCGAACCCGGACGCTTCAACATCCAGCAGTGTAGGTAGCGTCTCGGTCACGGGCCGTCTCATTGGATGATGCGCGATTTATGGCGCCGGGCTTAGGCAGCGCTGGCCAACTGCAGGGTGCCGTCGGCGATTTGTTGCCAATAGTCGGCCTGCTCGCCGTCAACGGCAAGCCCCAGGTCGCCCTGCCGGTAGGCATGTACCAACCGCTCGGCGGCCAGGTAGTGCCCCGCTTTGGCCGCGCGGGCATACCAGGTTACGGCGTATTCATCGCGGCGCGGGTACTGCGCGCAGCCGTATTCGTAAATTTTAGCGACCTGGTACTGGGCTTTTAAATCGCCCGCGTGGGCGGCTTCCACCACGTAGCGCGCACCGCGGGCTTTATCCTGCGGCGACGCGCTGCGATGAAACAGCATGTGCCCGTAAACCGACAGCGCGTCCGGATGCCCGGCGTCCGCGCAGCGTTTGAATAGCCTCAGGGTCAGCCGCTGGGTGCGCTTAGAGCGCGGCAATAGCCAGCGGGTATGAAACAGCCTCTCGGCCAGGCGATATTCAAGACGCGTAAACAAAGATGATGCCTGCAGCATGGCAAACCACCTTGCCTATCAAGTTGATTCCAGAAAGGCCGGCAAAAGGCACTTGCGGCCACCCTACTCTGATGAATCCGGCGTCAACCGGTGAAGAGGCTGGCAAGCATACGCCTGGCGCTGCAAGGACTCAACCCCCGCAGTTTGCCGCCCGCGCATGCCCCGGACGGCGGTTGTAAACAGCGCGCGTAAGCACCGTTCGGCCGCTATCGCGGTGATAGTCCCGGCCTTGGCCGGGGCTTGGTATCATCTAGGATATAAAGCACTTTCCGACTTGTCTCACACTGGTTTCACGGAGCGCCCATGCTAAGCGTTATTTCTCCAGCCAAGACGCTGGATTTCGACACTCCGGCGACGACGGCCGAGTTTACTCGCCCTGACTTTCTCGACAGCAGCCAGGCGCTGATCGATATCCTGCGCGGCTATTCTCCCCAACAGATCAGCGAGCTGATGGGCGTCAGCGACAAGCTTGCCGGCCTCAACGCCGCACGCTTTGGTCAGTGGCAAACGCCGTTTACCCCGGACAACGCCAAGCCCGCGGCGCAGGCCTTTCAGGGCGACGTCTATACCGGCCTTGAAGCAGAACGCTTCAGCGCTGCCGACAACCGCTTTGCTCAGTCGCATCTGCGCATTCTCTCCGGGCTTTACGGGCTGCTGCGCCCGCTCGATCTGATCCAGCCCTACCGCCTGGAAATGGGTACCCGGCTGGTCAATCCTGCCGGCAAGGACCTCTACGCGTTCTGGAAGCCCACGCTGACCCAGGCCCTCGATGACGCCATCGCGGCCAGCGGCTCGAAGGTGCTGGTCAACCTGGCCTCCAACGAATACTTCAAAGCCGTCGATACCCAAGCGCTCGACGCCCGCGTCATCACGCCGGTATTCAAGGACGAGAAAAACGGCAGCTACAAGATCATCAGCTTTTATGCCAAAAAAGCCCGCGGACTGATGAGCGCCTGGATGATCCGCGAGCGGCTTGACGACGCCGACGGGCTCAAGGCGTTTAACGTGGCGGGCTACCGCTTTGACACCGAGGCGTCGCAGGGCGACACCCTGGTGTTTACGCGGCGCGAACAGGATCGTCCCTGAGCGCCGGCCTGTCCGATAAAACGCTAGAAAAACGTCAGCGGACGTGGCGAACGGCGCTTCAAAAAGCCTTGGTGCGCCTGCTTGAACGTGGCCGTATCGCAGCGCTCGATCCACTCGTAGGCGACCATATCCGCCGACACGCCCACTGCGCCGCCGGCGCAGGCGCGCTCGCGGGCAAGCGCCGCTTCTGCTCGCCGACGACTGGCCGTCGCTTCGACAAGCCAGTACACCGCGTAGCCGGCGGCCAGCAGATCGAGCGCCGTTTGCAGCACGCAGATATGCGCTTCAGCGCCGCACAGCACAACTTGCGTTTTGCCCGACGCTTCCAGCGCGGCAGAAAAATCGGGCTCGCCCATGGCGCTGAAATGCTGTTTCTGCCACAGCCGGTACTCCCCCAGCGCGCTGAGTAACTCGGGCGCGCTGGCGCCGATTTTCCCGGGCGACTGTTCGGTCACCCAGACCGGCACGCTCACCAAATCAGCCACGCCCGCAAGCCAGCCGGCTTCATTGACGGCCTGCGCGCCGCCGTCGACCACGGGCAATAAAGCGGCTTGAAAATCCACCAGCAGCAGCAGGCTATCGTCACTTGTTAAACGCATCGCAGACTCCGTTCGAATGGATGTAAAAAGCAGGTGATTATCCAGCATAAGCGTTAAAATGGTCGCTGCCTATTTATCGCTTTTTCACCGTTTGTCAGCCGGCCGTGGGCCGCGGAGATATCACATATGTTACGACAGGGTTTATCAAAACAAGGCTTATCAAGACGGGGCTTTTTAAAACAAAGCCGGTTACGCCAGGGGCTGCTCCTGTTGCTGACCGGCCTGTTAACCTTCAGCTTCGCCATCGACCACGCTGACGCGCGCCGCATGGGCGGGGGCAAAAGCTTTGGCAGTTTTTCACGCTCGACCGATCGCCCGGCCGCGTCGCCGTCCCAATCCGCGCAGGAGAAAGCGCCCAACAAAGCGGGTAGCAAAACCCGGCGCGGCGGTATGGGCGGCATGCTAGGGGGGATGCTGGCCGGCGGCCTGCTCGCTGCGCTGTTTTTTGGCGGCGCGTTTGATGAGCTGCGGTTGATGGATATGCTCATCATGGCCGGCGTCGCGGCGCTGGCCTTCTATGCGTTTCGCATGACCCGCCAGAACCGGCCGGCTCCCGCAGGTCCTTCACACGCCGCCTCCGGCGCGCCATATGAACGCAGCAATGCCAACGCAGAGACGGCGTCGGGGAGCCTTGGCAATAGCACAATGCCCGCCTGGTTTGATAAAGAGCGCTTTCTGGGCGGTGCCAAAGAACATTTCATGACGCTACAGCGCGCCTGGGATAACAATGACCTTGCCCGTATCCAGGACTATGTCACGCCCGAGCTCTACAACCTGCTGCGTGAAGAGCGTGCCCGGCACGCGGCCAATAACCGTACCGACACGGTACGCCTACTGGCTGAGCTCGGGAGCGTTGAGGAAAACGGAAAAACGGCGGAGGCGACGGTGATATTTCACGGCCTGCTGGAAGAAAACGGCGAGCAAACCCGGTTTAATGAAACTTGGCACCTGACACGCCAGCTGGCCGAAAACGCTCCCTGGTACATTCAAGGCATCGAACAGAACCCCGACGCGTAGTCTTTGCATGCAACATGGTGGTGTCGCTCTCCCGGCCAGACGCCAAAAAGCCGCTCATTAGAGCGGCTTTTTAGTCGGCAACAGCGAGTATTTGCCAAATCAGCTTCCTTAGTCTTTTGCTGAATCCTGAATATCGTCGCCCATCTCCTCGATGCTGTCGCCAGCCTCTTCCATGCTGTCATCGATATTTTCACCGGCCTTTTCAGCGGGACCCTTGTCTTCACAGGCAGCGATGCCACCGACCAACATCAGCACGCCCAGTACGGCCAGCATCTTCTTAAGCGTTACGTTCATTGCCTGCTCCTCTTGCTTATCGTGGTAAGAAAAATATGCGCTTCAGCTACCATATAAAAGTAACAGACTCGCTTGAGCCCGTCATGGTGCAGCGCTGCTGTTGCATATTGCCTGCACAAGACCCGGCTATGCAGCCGGCCGCGTTATCGCAAGGCGCTTGCGCCGCGGCGACCTCCTTGCGATACCCACCCCACTGAGCGTCATCACAAGCGAAGCGACGGAATCTCCTTACAGTGCCGATAGCCATCAACCTATGACACAGCTCGCTTACACAAATCCCACGCACACAAAAAACCCAGCCGGTTGGCTGGGTTTTCTGCGGTATAAATGCCTGAC
>JAKDRW010000016.1 GCA_030454225.1 Vreelandella subglaciescola
CCCGTATCCCCCGCCGCGGCGCCCGGGGTTGCCCGGCGGGGGGGCGGCCCACCCCGCGGGGGCCCGGGGTTTTTGGCTCTATACAGCGACGCGTAAAGCGGCGCGCCGCCGTGGGCATCGACCAGAAACAGCTCGGCGAAGTCGGCGGCCAGCTCGAGCTGCGGCGCGGGCAGCAGCGCAAGCCCCTTAAGCGCCTGCTCGACGCGCGCGGTGTCGTGCTCAAGCCCACCGTCGCGCAGCGCACCGAACAGCGGCGCCGCCTCGCCCTGGCGATAGCGCGTCAGCATGGCGTCGTCGAGCTCGGCGCTCAACAGCGTAGCCAGCCAGCGGCACAGCACGGCGGCGTCTTCGCTCATAGCTTCACCTCTTCGGGGCCGCCAAACGAGGTGACCGCGGGTGCTTCGCCTTCAAAACGCTCGATCTCCACCACGCAGGTGTTGGGGCTCGGCGCCTGGGCAAGCCGGGAGGTGCCGACGTCGATGGTCAGGGTATTGGGGTCGCCGTAGGTATCCAGCGCGCCGATTTCCGGCCCGACGGGGCCGTACCAGGCGCCTTCCTGCAGGCGTATTACCCCGGACGGGAAGTTATCCGAGACCACCGCGCCTGCCAGCAGCTGGCCGCGATCGTTGAACACGCGCACCAGATCGCCGTCCTCGATGCCGCGCTTTTGCGCGTCTTCGGGGCCGATATACAGCGGCTCGCGCCCCTGCACCGCGTAGGTGGCGCGCAGCTCCTCGGATTCGCACATCTGCGAGTGCAGGCGCTTGTCCGGGTGTACCGACTGTAGCCACAGCGGGAAGCGATCGGAATTGGGCCCGCCGTGGGAGCGCTCGGCTTTTTCCATCCACGTTGGGTGCGAGCGGCAGTCGTCGTAGCCGAAACGGCCGATCTTGCGGCTGGATATTTCGATAAAACCCGACGGCGTGCCCAGCGCGTGGACTTCGGGCTCGTTGCGAAAATCGGCGTGACGTACCCAGTTTTCGCCGCGGCCGAAGTCGACGTAGCCGTCCGCCCAGAAGGTGTCGAAATCGGGCATGCCTGAGTCGGTATCATGCCCGCCGGTGGCCGGCCTGAACGTCTTGTTGTCTTCGCGGCATGCGTCGTAGAGCTTTTTCACCCAGCCCATTTCATCCAGCCCGCGGCGGTATTCTTCGGCGCGGCCAAAGCGCCGGCAAAGGTCGGTGAAGATGTCAAAGTCGCTGCGCGAGTGGAACAGCGGATCGACGAGTTTTTTCATTGCGATCACGCCGCGGTTCGAATAGGTGCCGTAAATATCGATATCGTTGCGCTCAAACTGGGTGCAGGCGGGCAGCACCAGGTCAGAGAAGCGGCAGGTGGCGTTCCACGAGTAGTCGATGGTGACCACCGACTCGAGGTTATGGAAGGCCTTTTTCATGCGGTTGTGGTCCTGGTGGTGGTGCCAGGGGTTACAGCCGCTGAAAATGCACATGCGGATATCGGGGTACGTCACCTCGCTGCCGTTATACTGGATTTTCTCGCCGGGGTTGAGGATCGCATCGATCCAGCGCGCGACGGGAATGGTCGAGCTGGCGCCGTTGAAGTCGTCGTTGTCGTGCTCGGGCGTTTTGCCCGCATCCACGTTGCGCGGGAAGGCCCCCGGCGCGCTGGCGCCCGATTCGGGCACGCCGATCGAGCTGTAATGGTGACCGTAGCTGATACCGCCGCCGGGCAGGCCGATCTGACCCAGCATGCTAGCGATAACCGCGCCCATCCAGTAGGGCTGCTCGCCGTGCTGCTGGCGCTGGATCGCCCAGCCGAACAGCAGCTGGGTACGCTCGCCGGCGAGCAGGCGGGCAAACTCGCGGATTTTATCGGCCTCAACGCCGCAGATCGCCGCCGCCCACTCGGGGGTTTTCTCTTCGCCGTCGTCGCCTTTGCCCTGCACGTAGTCGATGAAATCATCGAAGCCCAGCGCGTAGGCTTCGATAAACTCGGGGTCGTATAGCGCTTCGTTATACAGCGTGTGGGCGATCCCCAGCATGAAGGCGACATCGGTCATGGGGTTGACGTAGAGCTGCTCACCGCCCAGGTGGTCTTGGGTTTTGGTGCGCACCGGATCAACGCTGATCAGGCGAATGCTGCCTTCGTCGACCTTGGCCTTGAGCTGCTCCAGGTAGGCAAACGACTCGTGGGTTTCGCAGTTCCAGCCGACCTGCAGGTTTTTGTACAGGTCGTTGCCCCAAAGCACCACCGTCTTGCTGTGCTCAAGGATCAGCGGCCAGGACGTGCCCTGGCTATAGACTTCGGTCGAGCCCAGCACGTAGGGCAGAATCACCTGCCCCGCGCCGGTGGAATAGTCGCCGACCTTTTTGACGAAATTGCCGTGCATGCCCACCGCGCGCTGCATATGATTGCCGCAGCTGTGTATCTGGCCGGTCTGGCGCCAGCCGGTGGCGCCGGCGTAAAGCCCTTCGGGGCCGTGCTCGGTTTGCACGCGCTCCAGCTCTTCATGAAAAAGGTCCAGCGCGGCGTCCCACGTCAGGCGCACAAAGCGGTTGTCGCCGCGGGTTTTGCGCTCGCCCTTGTGGCGGTTTTTCAACCATTCAAGGCGCACCATCGGGTAGCGAATACGCGAAGGATTATAGATCAGCCCCTTGATGCCCTTTAGCATTTCGGTGGGGTATTCATCGGCGCCGAACGCTTCGATTTCCGTCACCCGGCCCCCCTTCACCAGGGCGTTCATCGCCCCCCAGTGGGAGCCGGCGGTTTTCCACACGCCCTGCTCGGTGACGCCGGCCACGGCGGCCTGGGCCAAAAGCCCCGGACCAATCAACGACGCGGCAGATCCCACCGCGCTCCCTTTGAGGAAGCTTCTACGGCTCATTGTCATACGACCTCCTTAACGCTCAGCGGCTTGTCCGTCGTCAACGTTTTGTCCGTCGTCGACATAGTCGGACGAGTGCTTTTGCAGATACTTAAGTACCAGCGACTGGGTCGGGCCGTCCATATTGGTAAAGCCCACCATGCCCGAAAACATCGCCGGCCAGGTGTTGGCGTCAAAATGCTCGGGGTCGGGCTCGGAGTGACACACGCTGCAGCCGTCGTGATAAATTTCGCTGGCGGTATCCCATAGTGCGTCGCGCCCCTTCAGGTAGGCGCCCTTCTTGGCCCACAGCTCGGCGGTCACTTTGGCCCAGGGCAGGCCGGTCAGGTCGTCCTCCTTGCGCTCCCGGGTAGCGACCAGCGACTCATCCTGGGCGGCGTCCTTGTCCAGCACGGCGTTGGTGATGTTCTGGCCAAAGTCTTCGTAGAACACGCGGCCAAAGCCTTTTTCTTTACGCCAGCCGGGAATTTCCAGTTTGACGCTGCCGCCTTGGGTTTCGAGCACGGCCACCTCGGTGGCGATAGTCAGATGACCGACAAGCTCGGTCAGCTCGGCGTCGCGGTAAAGGTCGACCGACTCGGCGCTGTAATACGGGGTGTCTTTATTCGCGCTTACCGAGGTGGCGTCATTGAGCAGATCGGCCAGCAGCGGGTTGCCGCCCTTGTTCATTTCTTCGGGCAGGTGGTGAGCGATGCCCTTGTGACAGTTCAGGCAGCTTTGGTCGCGCTCGGCGGCGGGTTTCATGAAGCGGCGCGCCTTATCCGACATAAGCTCCCAGTCCATGCTGTCGTAGTCGTGGCAGTTGCGGCATTCCTGCGAGCCGTTGGCGTCAAAACGCGCCCACTCGTGCTGGGCCAGCTCCAGGCGCTTGCCCTCAAATTTTTCCGGCGTGTTGATGGTGCCAAAAATCGCCCCCCAGACTTCTTTGCTGGCCTGCATCTTGCGCGCAATTTTTGCCGTCCATTCGTGGGGCACGTGGCAGTCGGAGCAGATCGCGCGCACCCCGGAGCGGTTTGACCAGTGAACGGTTTCCTGCAGCTCCTGGTAGACGTTGTCTTCCATTTCATGGCAGCTAACGCAAAACTTTTCCGTGTTGGTGACTTCCATCGCCGTGTTAAAGCCGCCCCAAAAAATCACTCCGGCAATAAAGCTGACAATAATAATCACGCCCAGGCTGATATGCACAGGCGGTCGTTTTAACGTATTCCACAGCGTACTGATTATCTTCATACCGCGTATCCCCTGAATGCCCGACTGGCGTATAAAACCGACGGTTTAGCCGCCGTGTCCCGGAGGCCCAAGCACAAAAACTTGCAGCATCCATACGATAAAGCCATAGCCTCCGACCACGGCCACGCTGAGCACGGGCACAACTACTGCGATAACAAATAAAAATGCCATCCACTCGCGCAGCTTGCTGCTGCCGGTTTCTTGCCGACTATTGGTGTCTGCCATGCTGTCCCCCTTGGCTAACCTCGATTGCCTCCGCCGCGTCGGGCGCTGCAAGTCCGCTATAGCGCCTTGCCCTACCGGCACGGCGCGCTAACTGAGCCATTATAATGTTTGGCTTTTATCGCTAAATATTATGTCAGCCTTTATTAATAGAATAAAAAGGTGCTTTGGATGCATCTTACCTACGCACAAAAATGCCGGCACAAAGGCCGGCAATAATAAAGTCTCAGCGCGTCAGCTATACCTGCACCGGAGCAGGTGACTCAGCCCCAACGCCGCGCGTTGCGCAGCACCAGCACCAGCGCCACGGCGCACAAAAGCGCGGCCAGGCCGGCAAAGCCCGCGCCGGTGGCCACCAGCCCCAGCCAGTGAGTAGCAAGCCCGATGCCCACCACCGGAATAGACAGCGCCACGTAGGCGACGACAAAAAATGCCGAGGTCACGGCACCGCGCTGAGCTGCCGGGCAGGCCGCGGCCACGGCCCCAAGCCCCGCACGAAAGCCGATGCCCTGACCCATACCGGCAATCAGCGCACCGCAGAAAAACACCGTGATTAAATGGGTAACAATCCCCGTGCCGATCATTGAGGCCCCCAGCAGCAGGCACGCGCAGCCCAGCGGCAGGCGCCACTGCGGCGCTACCCGCCCCTGCAATGACTGCCCCAGCGTCGAGGCAAAAAACACCAGGCAAACCACCAGTCCAATCACCGCCAAATTGGGCTCGCCCAGCACTTCCTGCATAAAGGCCGGCGCCATGGAGTTGAAAAACCCCAGCACGGCAAAGCCGACAAAGCCCACCAGCGCGGCCGGCAAAAACACGCCGCGCACCTCTCGGGGCAAACTTAAGCGCTGTACCCGCAAATCCGGCCTGGCAGCGCGGGTGACGGTTTCCGGCACGCACCATACAAGCCCCATGGCGAGGGCCAGCATGACCAGATGCAGCGCGTAGGAAAGCTCGAGCGGCGCGGGCAACCAGGTGACCAGTATGCCGGCCACCAACGGGCCAAGCCCCAGCCCGCCCATGTTCACCGCGGTGGCGGCAAGCGTTGCCCTGGGCTTCCATTCCTGCGGGGCCAGCTCAATCACCGCAACCGTCGCCGTGCCGGTAAAAATGCCCGCCGATATGCCCGAGATCACCCGGCCCAAAAGCAGCATTCCCAGGCTATCGCCGGCAAGAAAAATCGCGTCGCTTAGCGCGGCAAACAGCATGCCGGCAAACAGCATGGGCCGGCGACCCAGCTGGTCGGACCAGCGCCCGGTAACCACCAGCGCGCCAATCACGCCGATGGCGTAAACGGCAAAAATCACCGTGATAATCAGCTGGGAAAAGCCATATTCAGCCTGATAAATTGGGTACAGCGGGGTGGGCAGCGTAGTGCCCAGCATCACCACCAGAAAGGCAAACGCCGGGCCCAGAAAGGTCAGCGGCGCTGGCTGATGGGAGTTCGACAATGCGGGCATATCCAGTCCTAGGGAGAATGTTAGTCTGTTAACGCCAACCGACACTAGATCACGAGTCTGCAGCGCGCAATGCTCTTTACACAGCGCCGAAGCCGGAGGGCCAAAGACGAGATGGCGAGCCTGGAAAACGACGGTCAATCGACAGGAATCGGCTGACAAAACGAGTCAGCCAATTCCAGTGAGAGGTCGCAAAATGCGTTTAGGCTTCTGTTTCGTCCTCCAGCACAACGGCTTCACGCCCGGGCAAAATGCCGCTCAGAACCAGCGCCACCAGTGAGCCTGTGGTAATGCCGGATGCCAGCGCCACCTTGGCAAACTCCGGCAGATAGTTGAGCAGCTCCGGGCGCACGGTGACCGCCATACCCGAGCCTATGCTGACCGCGATAATCAGCATGTTGCGCTTGTTAAACTCAATCCGTGACAACATGCTGATGCCGGCCGAGATAATCATGGCGAACATGACCAGGCCTGCGCCCCCCAGCACCGGCAGCGGAATCGCCACCACCAAAGCTCCCAGTACCGGGAACAGGCCCGCCAGAATCAGCATACCTCCGGTAATCGCAACAACATGACGGCTGGCCACGCCGGAAATCGCCACGATGCCTACGTTCTGCGAAAAAGAGGAAAATGGCGTCGTAGAAAACACCGACGCCAGGGCGGAACCCAGGCCGTCACACAAAATGCCGCTAGACAGCTTCTTGCCCGTTAGCTTGCGGTGGGTAGCATCGGACAGCGCCAGAAAATCGCCGGTGGATTCCATAATGGTCACCAGATAGGCGACGCTCATCCCGATAATGCCGCTAATCGGAAAGCTCAGGCCAAAGTGCAGCGGACTGGGCAAGGCGACCGCAGAGGCTTCCTTGACCGGGCTAAAATCCACCAGCCCAAACACCATGCACACCACAAAACCCACGACGATACCAATCACCACCGCCGCCGCTGCCAGAATGCCGCGCCCCCACTGTGACAGAGCAATCACCAGCGCCAAAACAAACAGTCCAATCATCAGGTTAGCGGGCTTGGCATAACCTTCGTCCCCCACCTGGCCGCCGGCCAGCCAGTCGACCGCGACAGGGATCAGCGAAAGGCCAATCAGGGTCACAACCGTACCGGTGACAACCGGCGGAAACAGCTTGCGGATAAAAGGCATGAAAAAACTGCCCACAATCATCACCAGCGATGCCACCAGCGCCGAGCCCAGAATACCCGCCACGCCATGCTCAAACCCTATGGCAATGGATACGCCCACAAAGGTAAAGCTGGTGCCCATCACGCACGGCAATCGAATGCCCACCGGCCCTGCGCCCTTGCACTGCAGAATCGTTACAACGCCCGACACCAGCATCGCTGCATTCACCAGGATCACCATATCCTGGGTGGGCAGCCCCAAAACGCCGCCAACCACCAGAGGTACGGCAATAATGGCGCCCAGAGCGGCAAGCAAATGCTGAGCCGCGAGCAACACTGAGATGGGCAGGGGTGGCTTATCTTCCACTTGATACATCAGTTCCATAACTTACTCCTTGAGCTCCGGAACGACCGGCATTGTTGTTATTTCCCCACAGGGCTCACTTTGCGCGCTGCGGGCTTCCCTGAAATCTACCAGAAGAACAGAAATGGCGTCCCCGATTCGTTTGTAGTGGCCAAATATTTTTGGCCACGGCCTTTTGAGCATTCCAGTGCCTCGCTTCGGCCGCATTGGGCGAAGGTGTAGCCATCTAGCCAATACAGCGTCACAGCGGCTCGGCGTGTTCGACCATCAGCTGCAGGCTTTCACGCCCACGATAGCGGTTGCGGTTGAGCTTGTAGGCACAGTGCAGGGTAGCGCCGACGCCAAAGGCAGGCAGCTCGCCGGGAGTCAGCGCGCGAAACCAGATGGCCTTGAGCGTCAGCGCGCCGGTGGAAAGCTCCATCATCAGGTGGGTGCCGTCGGCGCCCACCGGACGTAGCGACTCGACGATAAAGCGCCCTTCAAACAGCGGCGGATCAAACTCGCGTCCGTAGGGGCCCAGCGCCTCGAGTTCGTCGAGGGTGGTAAGCGTCAGCGTGGCGGCGTCGAGCTCGCCGTCGGTCCACAGCCTGGGATAAAGCAGCGTATCGCCAAGCTGCTCGCCCACGGCCTGTAAAAACGCCGCCTTGAACGCGGCTAGCTGGGCCTCGGGCACGCCGATGCCGGCAGCCCCGCTGTGGCCGCCAAAGCGCGGCAGCGCCTCGGGGGCGAGCTCATGGGCGCGCTGCAGGGCATCGCGCAGGTGCAGCCCGTCGATCGAGCGGCCGGAGCCGGTCAGCATATTGGGCGCCGCTGCACGGGTCAGCACCAGTGCCGGCCGGCCGTAGGCCTGCACCAGCCTTGAGGCGACGATGCCTTGCACGCCCGGGTGGCCGTCTGCCACAAACACCACCACCGCCGGGGCGTCGGCGGTCAGCTCGGCAACCGCCAGCGCGCGCGCCTCGGTGGCCATTTCGGCCTCTATTGCCTTGCGCGACTGGTTGTCGTCTTCGAGCACGCTTAAATGCTGGCCTGCGGCGGCGTCGCTTTCGGCCAGCATGAAATTGAGCGCCTCGTAGGGATCATCGAGGCGCGAGCGGGCGTTGATTCGCGGCCCCATCTGAAACGCCAGGGTTTCGGCATTGAACGGCACGCTATCGGGCCCCAGCCGCTCGGCCATGGCGCGAAAGCACGGCGCGTCCATACGGTTGATCAGCGCAAGCCCCTGGCTGACCACCGCGCGGTTGGCGGGGCTGGCGCCAAGCGATACGCAGTCGGCCACGGTGCCCAGCGCCACATACGACAGCCACGGCGAGAGCTTGGGCGTGGCCGCAGGCAGCGCACCCCACTCGATCAGCACGCCGCGGGCCAGCGACATCACAAGCCAGGCGACCATGCAGCCGGCAATCGTCGCATCGGGATAGTCGCAGTCTTGCCGGGTAGGGTTGACGCAGGCATACGCTGACGCCGGCGGGCCTTCTTCGGGCAGCGCGTGGTGATCGCTGACCACCACGTCGCTACCGGCCGCTTTGAGCCGCGCGATGCGCGGCTCGTCGGAGCTGCCGCAGTCGGCGGTGATCACCAGCGTCGGCCTGGGCGTTAGCGCCAGCGTGCGCTCTACCAGCGGCAGGCTGATGCCGTAGCCATCATGGATGCGGTGGCCGATCAGGCTGTGGAGCTTGCTTTCGGGCACGCCGAAAAGCTCCACCAGCGTGCGCCGGATGACCACGTGCGAGGTAATGCCGTCGACGTCATAGTCGGTCAGAATGCCGATCGACTCGTCATCAACCACGGCCTCGGCAATGCGCTCGGCGGCGCGACGCCCCTCGGCGAGTTTTTGCGGATGCGCCAGGTAGCGCAGGCTCGGCGCGACCAGCGGCATAAGCTCGCCTGCATAGCCCGGCAGGCGCGAGGCTAAAAGCCGCGCCTGAAGCTCGGAAAGCCCCTGCGCCTGGGCCCTGGCGTAAACCGCCGCATCGCGCGGCCGCGGCTGCAGCCGCGGCCGGGTCATGCTCTGAGGAAGCTCGGTCAGCGCGGTCATTAGCGGCGGTTTTCCGCCACGAACTGCTGCACCGCGGCAAGCTCGGCGGGCAACACCGTGTAGCGCTCTTCGCGCTCCAGCAGGTCGTCCATGTGCGCCGGCAGCGCTACGCCGGAGAAACCCGCCCTGGCTACCGCCTCGGCGAACTTGGCCGGGTGCGCGGTGGCCAGCGTAATCACCGGCGTGGCGGCATCGGCCCGGGCGCGCTCGGCGGCGCGGTAGCCGGTGGCGGTGTGCGGGTCGAGCACTTCGCCGGTGCGCTGGTGCGCATCGCGAATGGTCTCAAGAATCGTTTCGTCATCGACGCTGTAGCTAGCGAATTTCGCGCGCAGTTTGGCCAAAGGCGCGTCGGCCAGCGCCGCGGGCTCGTGCTGAAAGCGCTCCAGCAGCTCAGCCACCGCTTTGCCGTCGCGGTCGTAGGCGTCAAACAGCAGCCGTTCAAAGTTGGACGACACGACGATATCCATCGACGGCGCCAGCGTTGCCGCAAGCTCGTGTTTGGAAAAGTCGTTGGCGGCAAGCGTACGGTGCAGGATGTCATTGGCGTTGGTGGCAATGATGAACTGCTTGACCGGCAGCCCCATCTTGTAGGCCATATAGCCGGCAAAGACGTTGCCGAAGTTGGCCGACGGTACGCAGAAGCTGACTTCGCGGTGCGGCGCGCCCAGCGCTACGCCGGCGGCCACGTAGTAGACCATCTGCGCCATGATGCGCGCCCAGTTGATCGAGTTGACCGCCACCAGCCGCGTGCCGTTGAGGAAGGTCTGGTCGGCGAAGCTCGCCTTGACCATCGCCTGGGCGTCGTCAAAGTTGCCTTCGATGGCGACGTTGAAGACGTTGTCCGCCAGCACCGAGGTCATCTGGCGGCGCTGCACTTCGGACACGCGGTTGTGCGGGTGAAGGATGAAGATATCGAGGTTGTCGCAGTGGCGACAGCCTTCAATCGCCGCCGAGCCGGTATCGCCCGAGGTGGCGCCCATGATCACCGCGCGCTCGCCGCGCTTGTGCAAAAAATGATCGAGGATGCGGCCCAACAGCTGCAGCGCGACGTCCTTGAACGCAAGCGTAGGGCCGTGAAACTGCTCCATCAAAAAATGGTTGGCATCCAGCTGCCTGAGCGGCACCACCGCGTCGTGGCTGAAGGTGGCGTAGGCCTCCGTCACCAGCTGGTGGAAAGTGCTATCGTCGATTTCACCGTTAACGAACGGCTTCATCACCCGAAAGGCGATGTCGGCGTAGGACAGCCCGGCCATATCGGCCAGGGCTTCGCGGGTGAACGACGGCAGCGTTTCGGGCACGTAAAGGCCGCCGTCGCTGGCCATGCCGGTCAGCACGACCTCTTCAAACGAGAGCGCCGGCGCCTGACCGCGGGTGCTGATATAGCGCATGGCGTTACTCTCCTTCGTCCAGGCTCTCTACCCGGATGCGGGTCACCGCGCCGGCGATATCGGCCATGGATTCGATCTCGCGGATGGCGTCGTTCATCTGACGCTCTTTGGTGCGGTGGGTCATCAGGATGATCGGCACCAGCTCGCCTTCGGTGATCTCTTTCTGGATCAGCGCTTCGATAGAGATGCCCTGCTCGGCCAGGATCGTCGCCACGCGCGCCAATACGCCGGGGCGGTCAACCGCGAGCAGGCGCAGGTAGTAGGCCGTGGTGATGTCTTCCATCGGCATGATGGCCGGCGCGTCCATGTTCTCACCCACGCCGCTGAAGGCCAGGTAGGGGACGCGATAATGGTGCGCGGTGTTGATGTCGCGCGCCACATCGAGAATATCGGCGACCACGGCCGAAGCGGTCGGCTCCGAGCCGGCACCCGGCCCGTAGTACAGCGTCGGACCCACGGCGTCGCCCATCACGGCGATGGCGTTTTTCACCCCGCTGACGTTGGCCAACAGGCGCTCCTTGGGCACAAGCGTGGGGTGAACGCGCAGCTCAAGGCCGTTTTCGGTGCGCTTGGAAATGCCCAGATGCTTGATCATGTAGCCCAGGTTATCGGCCTGATCCACGTCTTCGGCGGTGATGCGCGAGATGCCTTCGGTGTAGGCCTTGTCAAACTGCAGCGGCACGCCGTAGGCGATGGAGGCCATGATGGTGAGTTTGTGCGCCGCGTCGATGCCTTCGACGTCAAAGGTCGGGTCGGCCTCGGCGTAGCCCAGCGCCTGCGCCTCGGCCAGCACATCGTCAAAGGCGCGACCTTCGTCGCGCATGTGCGTCAGGATGTAGTTGCCGGTGCCGTTGATAATACCGGCTACCCACTCGATACGGTTGGCGCCCAGGCCTTCGCGCAGCGCCTTGATAATCGGAATACCGCCGGCTACCGCTGCCTCGAAGGCGACGATCACGCCCTTTTCGTGGGCGGCCTGAAAAATCTCGTTGCCGTGCACGGCGATCAGCGCCTTGTTGGCGGTAACCACGTGCTTGCCGTTGGCAATCGCGGTTAGCACCAGCTCGCGGGCGGTATCGTAGCCGCCAATCAGCTCGACGATAACATCCACATCGGGATTGGCCGCCACTTCAAAGACATCGCTGGTGGCCTTGATGCCGGTGATATCGCAGTCCGGATGGACGCTGCGATGCCCGACCTGTTCGATCACGATCGGACGCCCCGCACGGCGCGCAATATCGTCGGCGTTGCGCGTCAGCACGTTGAAAGTGCCGCCGCCAACGGTGCCTAGTCCACAGATGCCTACTCTCACCGGTTTCAAAATACATCCCCTTGTCGTTGTGCACCGCTCATGGTGCAGTCAGCGTTATGTCGCGTTGTGTTCGGCCAGCATCGTGACGCCAGCATAGCGTGCTAGTCGTCAAGCCCCAGCATGGCGCTTAGCCGCTCGGGCGGTACAAAGCCCGGCACCATCTTGCCGTCGGGCAGCACAATCGCCGGCGTGCCCTGCACACCAAGCTCCAGCCCCAGCGCATACTGCTCGGCGACCGGATTGTTGCAGCTGGCGCTGGTGGTCAGCGCCTCGTCGTTAAACGCCTGGCTCAGCGCTTCGCTTACGTTATCGCTGCACCAGGCCTGCTGCATTTTCCGGGCCGCCGAGCTTTGCATCCCGCCGCGCGGAAACGCCAGGTAGCTAACCTCGATGCCGCGCTCGTTGAGCTCGGGAATACTTTCGTGCAGCCGCGTGCAGTAAGGACACTCGGTATCGGTAAACACCGTAACGGTGGCGCGGGGCTCATCGACGCCGCGATACACCGCGCGCTCGCTGTCCGGCACGTTGGCCAGGGCGTCGGCACGCTCCTGATTTTTGTCCTGCTCGGTGAGATTCACCAGATTACCGCTGTCGTTTTGATACAGGTCACCCACGACAAAATAGCTGCCGTCGGCGTTGGCATAAAACGACTCACCGCCGTCGAGCTGGACGTGATAAAGGCCGTCCATCGGCGTTTGGCTGACGGCTTCCACCGGCACTTTCTGCCCGTTAATACGCAGCGAATCGGTCAGCGCGTCGGGCGCCGCCTGGGCGCTGGCGAGTGCCGGCAGCAATGCCCCGGCAAGCCCCAGAGCGTAAACAATATTGCGAACTGAAATAACCGTGCGACCCATTGTCGTTCAACCTCGTGGATGATGATCGGCATGCAGCTGCTCAAGGCGCGCCTGGGCAACATGCGTATAAATCTGCGTGGTGGATAAGTCACTATGCCCCAGCAACAGCTGTACGACCCGCAAATTGGCGCCATGATTCAATAAATGTGTAGCAAAGGCGTGGCGCAGCGTATGCGGCGACAGCGGCGTGTCGATCCCCGCGCGCAGCGCGTGTGCCTTGATACGATACCAAAATGTCTGGCGCGTCATGCTGCTATCGCGACGTCCGGGAAACAGCGCCGGGCGGGTTATGTCCTGCATCAGCGCCGGGCGCGCCGTGTCGATATAGCGCTCAAGCCAGTGCGCCGCCTCTTCGCCCAGCGGCACCAGGCGGTCTTTATCGCCCTTGCCGCGCACCCGCACGACGCCCTGGCGCAGGTTGACCGCGTCGACGCTCAAGCCTACAAGCTCGGAGACGCGCAGACCACAGGCATACAGCAGCTCCAGCATGGTGCGGTCGCGCACGCCAAGCGGAACGGCGGTGTCCGGCGCTGCCAGCAGCCGCTCGACGTCGGCTTCGTCGAGCACGTTGGGCAAGCTGGGCCGCACCGGCGGCAGCCTGATGCCCGCCAGCGGGTCGCTCCCCACGTGCCCGTAAAGGCGTGCCCAGCGATAAAAGCTGCGCAGACTCGACAGCAATCGGGCATTGCTGCGCAGCTGGTAGCCCTCGGCGCGACGCGAATCGAACCAGCTAATCAGCGCCCCCGCCGGCGGCGCGACCAGAACGCGATCATCGCCCGCCCCGCTATCACCCGCGCCCTGCAGCGTATCACGCCAGGCCTCCAAATCGCGCCGATAAGCCGCTAACGTATGCTCGCTGGCGCCGCGTTCAAGCCATAGCGCGTCGAGAAAGGCGTCAATCAAATCCATACGTTAGCGGCCTCCTCCGTGCCTTTTTCGTTGTCAAGTGCCTGCTCGTCCGGATGAGACAGACAAACAAAACCCCGCCCCGCAGAGCGGTGACGGGGTTTTGGCAGCCGGACGTCACAACGCCCGGCACGGTAAGCTCGCCCTTAGGCCAGCTTTTCCTTGATCCTCGCTGACTTGCCGCTACGCTCGCGGAGGTAGTACAGCTTGGCTTGACGCACGTCACCGCGACGCTTGACCTCAAGGGAATCGACCAGCGGGCTGTAGGTCTGGAAGGTACGCTCAACGCCAACGCCGTGGGCAATTTTGCGCACGGTGAAAGCGGAGTTCAAACCGCGGTTACGCTTGCCGATGACAACGCCTTCAAAGGCCTGCAAACGCTCGCGGGTACCTTCCTTTACCTTGACCTGAACGATAATGGTATCGCCCGGGGCAAAGGCCGGAATTTCCTTGCTCATCTGCTCGGCTTCAAGCGCCTGGATCACTGGTGTCTTGCTCATCGTCTTACTCCTGATATGTCGTCGTGGCTTACCGCTCAGCCATGGGAGGCGGAAGCCGTGATCCCGGCGCTCAAAGCGAGTGCGCGGGAGTCGTTATGGGTGACACAGGTACGCGGCTTGCGCCATCGCCCTGCACCGCCGTCTGACCTGACCGGGCCTGGCCTACCCCGTCGTCAGCGCGTATTCCTCGATAAATTCATTCAACAGCCGCCGCTGCTCTTTATCCAGCGCCTCGTCGTCGACAAGCTCCGGACGCCGCAACCAGGTACGGCCCAGCGATTGCTTCAGGCGCCAGCGCCTGATCGCTGCATGGTTACCGCTCAACAGCACCTCGGGCACGCTAACCCCGTCGATAACTTCCGGGCGCGTGTAGTGCGGGCAGTCGAGCAGGCCTGCGTTAAATGAATCCTCGGTGGCGGAGTCCTGATGGCCCAGTACGCCGGGAATCAGCCTTGCCGCCGCGTCAATCAGTACCATGGCCGGCAGCTCGCCGCCGCTTAGCACATAGTCGCCAATTGACCATTCTTCATCGATGTCGCTGTCAACCACGCGCTCGTCGACCCCTTCGTAGCGCCCGGCCACCACCACTAGCGGGCTCTGCTCTGCGAGCGTCCGTACGCCTTGCTGATCGAGCTTTCTCCCCTGGGGCGAAAGGTAGATCACCTTGGGCGTGAGCCCGGTTGCCTCAGCCGCGCGTTGGCGCGCATCGGCAATCGCGCCGCGCAGGGTATCGACTTTCATCAGCATGCCCGGGCCGCCGCCGTAGGGGCGGTCGTCGACGCTGCGATGGCGATCGGTCGCGTAGTCGCGCGGGTTCCAGTATTCAAGCGCCAGCTGGCCTTTATCCACCGCTCGGCCGGTCACGCCATGCTCCGTCAGTGCGGCAAACATGTCGGGAAAAAGCGACACGACGCCGACCCACAGGGCGGGAGCAGAGAGTGGCGGGCCTGCCGGCTTCAGTGCACTGGTGCTCAAAACGCCGGATCCCAGTCAACGCGCATCCAGCCTGCGTCAATATCCACGTCGGTGATAACGTCACCGGGCAGATACGGCAGCAGCCGCTCGCGTCGATCGATGGCGTCGCGATCACCGCGCACCACCAAAACATCGTTGGCGCCGGTTTCGAACAGGCCGCTGACCCGCCCTAACCGTTCGCCGGTACTCGTGAAAACCGCCAGGCCTTCAAGCTGGTACCAGTAGTACTCATCATCGGCAAGCGCGGGAAGCTCGGCCTTGGGCATCAATATTTCGGCCTGAGACAGCGTTTCTGCCGCAGTACGATCGCCCACGCCTTCAAGTTCGACCACGAGCCCCTTGCCTTGCCGACGCCCCTGAATGACGCGATAACGCTTGAGACTTGCGCCCTGGCGCACCCACCATTCGGGGTAGTCAAAGATGCTGTCGATCGGGTTGGTGTAGGCATACACCTTGAGCCAGCCCTTGATGCCGTGGGGGCTTGTCAGCTTGCCCAGCACAACGTGCGCATCCGGCTCGCCGCGATTAGCGCCGGACGACGGGATGTTCAACGTGGACTCAGGCATCAAACCACCTTGGGGCATCAGACAACCTCATAAGACAATATGGCAAAACAGCGCTTAGGCCTTTTTGCCGGCTTCCTTGACCAGTTCGGCAACGCGGTCAGACAGCTGCGCGCCGTGACCCTGCCAAACGGCGATGCGGTCCAGATCGATACGCAGACGCTCTTCCTGACCGCGGGCTACCGGGTTGAAGAACCCTACGCGCTCGATGAAGCTACCGTCGCGCGCTTTGCGTGAATCGGTAACGGACAGGTGATAAAACGGACGCTTTTTGGCGCCGCTGCGTGCCAAACGAATAGTAACCATACGATAAATATCCTTCGGTTGAGGTTACGAGAGTGCCATACCGCGGGGCGATCCCACGCGCTATAAAGAGATACACGCTCTGTAAAGCGATAAAGGTGCTTGCTGCAATCTTCACGGGCGGCGCCAATAGACGCAGCGCCCACGCATGAAGAGGCCGCATTCTACGCAAAGGCGCGGGTTTTGGAAAGCCTGACGTGCGAAAAGTCAACGCCGCAGGCTCGCAGGGCTAGCGCCGGGGAAGGCCGCCTGGACCGCCCGGACCGCCGATACCGCCAGGGCCACCCGGCCCACCGCCGCCGGTCATTCCCGACATGCCGCGCATCATCTTCTGCATGCCGCCTTTCTTGCCGGCTTTCTTCATCATTTTCTGCATTTGTTTGTGCTGCTTGAGCAGGCGGTTCAGGTCGGGCACCTGCAGCCCGGCGCCGGTAGCGATGCGCCGCTTGCGCGAGCCGTTGATGATCTCGGGCCTGTGACGCTCCTTGGGGGTCATGGAGTTGATCAGCGTTTCCAGCTTTCCAAGCTCCTTTTCCGGCCCCGGGCCCTGGGCCATTTCGGCCATTTGCCCCATGCCCGGCAGTTTGCTCATCAGGCCGCCCATGCCGCCCATTTGCTTTAACTGCTGGAGCTGCTCGCGGAAGTCTTCCAGATCGAAGCCGTTGCCCTTCTTGACCTTTTTAGCGAGCTTTTCAGCCTTGGTCTTGTCGACGGTGCGCTCGGCTTCCTCGATCAGCGAGAGCATGTCGCCCATGCCCAGAATCCGCGACGCCACGCGGTCGGGGTGGAACGGCTCCAGGGCATCAACCTTCTCGCCCATGCCCATGAACTTGATCGGCTTGCCGGTGATGTGGCGCACCGACAGCGCCGCACCGCCGCGGGCATCGCCGTCGGCCTTGGTCAGGATCACGCCGGACAGCGGCAGTGCTTCATGGAACGCCTTGGCCGTATTGACGGCGTCCTGACCGGTCATGGCATCGACCACAAAAAGCGTTTCGTCGGGCGTTACGGCCTGATGCAGCGCCTGGATCTCATCCATCATCGCTGCATCGATGGCCAGCCGGCCGGCGGTATCGATCAGCACCACATCGTGAAACTGGATCTTGGCGTGCTGCATTGCTGCCTGAACGATGTCCACCGGCTTTTGATCGGTCTGCGAGGGAAAGAAATCGACGGCGACCTCTTTCGCCAGCGTTTCCAACTGGTCAATCGCTGCGGGGCGGTAGACGTCGGCCGACACCACCAGCACCTTTTTATTCTCGCGCTCGCGCAGGTAGCGCGCCAGCTTGGCCACCGAGGTGGTTTTACCCGCGCCCTGCAGGCCGGCCATCAACACCGCGGCCGGCGTACTTTTGAGCGCAAGCCCTTCGTTGGCCTCGCCCATGATCGCCTCAAGCTCTTGCTGGACGATCTTGACGAACTGCTGGCCCGGCGAGAGGCTGGTGGATACTTCCTGGCCCACCGCGCGCTCGCGCACGCGATCGACAAAGGCCTTGACCACCGGCAGGGCGACGTCGGCCTCCAGCAGCGCGCGGCGCACTTCGCGCAGGGTATCCTTGATGTTGTCGTCGGTCAGGCGTGCTTGCCCCCTAACGGACTTCAGCGTCTGCGAAAGACGCTCACTAAGATTTTGAAACATAGGGCTTCTGCCTCCCTTGTGGTCACCAGACGCAAACGCCCTGGACATGATGGGCGTGATTATACGCGTTGACGCCGCGAGTCTCCATCCATCGACGCTGTGCGAGGCTGCAAGGATTCGTTATAGTAGAGGATCACTTATCGTAACAGCCAACGGCGCGCCTGTTTTCCAGCGCGGGGCGGCGGCTGCGGTCATACATCACGCTCACTACATTGCGCTACAAGGCGCACGGATTGCATCATGCAGGCGCTGCCTTTCGCCACGATCGCTCTTGTTCTCTACGTCGCTGCCGCCATTTGGCAGGGCATGACGCTTTTGCGTCGCGTGCCGCCGCGCCAAGGCATCGTCCGCCTGCTGGCCGTGCTGGCACTGCTTTTACACATCCCCGCAATTGTCGAACTGCTGGACCGCACGCCCGGCCTGCTGCCCGGCTTTACCACCAGCGTTGCGCTGTTTATGGCGGTGGCTGCCAACGTGGTGCTGATCGCCAGCTTTTTCAAACCGATCCTCAACGCCGGCATTGCGCTGTTTCCGCTCGCGGGCGTGGCGCTTTTGATCGCGACCGGGCTGCCCAGCCACGGCATCCAGGGGGGCATTACCCCGGGGATTTTGCTGCACATCGTCACCTCCACGCTGGCCTTTGCCGTACTCGCCATTGCGGCAGCTCAGGCAGTGCTGGTCGGGCTGCAAAACCAGGCGCTGCGCCACCACCATATCCGCGGCATCGTACAGTCGCTGCCGCCGCTCAACACCATGGAGCGGGTGCTTTTTGAGCTAATCTGGGCCGGCATGGCGCTGCTCAGCGTAGCGATTATCAGCGGACTTATCTTTATCGACAATATGTTCGCCCAGCACCTGGCGCACAAAACCGTCCTCTCGTTTGTCGCCTGGGGCGTGCTCGCGGTACTGCTGGTCGGACGCTACCGTTTTGGCTGGCGCGGCATGCGCGCGGTAAAATGGACGCTTTGGGGCTGCGGCTTTTTGCTGCTGGCCTACTTCGGCAGCAAGTTTGTCCTCGAAATCCTGCTATCCCCCTGACCGACCACCTTGACGCCTGATACAGCACTCCCGGCCAATAGCCGGCGAACTCCGGTTTGTCCTACTATATTGAAGGCGCTCCTGCTTTAGCGCCTTGACACAGCACACCCCGGCTTTTAAACATTGAGCCCGGAACGCGATAAAGGAATTTTCAATTTGAGCGACGACTTCCCGCTGGGGTTATTGTTCGGCCTGCTAGCTTTGCTGATCCTGCTATCGGCGTTTTTCTCCAGCTCTGAAACCGGCATGATGTCGATTAACCGCTACCGCCTGAACCACCACGCCAGCGCCGGCGACAGCCGTGCCCAGCGGGTGATACGCCTGCTCGCGCGCCCCGACCGCCTGATCGGCATGATCCTGATCGGCAATAACTTTATCAACAACCTCGCGGCGTCCATCGCCACCATCATCGCCATTCATCTGTTTGGCGACGTTTCGGGGCCGGCGATTGCCACGGCGCTGCTGACGGTTGTGATTCTGATTTTCTCCGAAGTCACGCCCAAAACCTACGCCGCCATCAGACCCGAGCGCATCGCCTACCCCGCCGCGTATATTCTCGAGCCGCTGCTCAAGTTGCTGTACCCGCTGGTGTGGCTGGTCAACATGATTTCCAACGGCCTGCTGCGGCTGGCCGGGGTAAAAAGCGTTGACGCGAGCGGCGACAACCTGACGCGCGACGAGCTGCGCACCGTGGTGCACGAAGCCGGCACGCTGATTCCCTACCGCCACCAGGCCATGCTGCTGTCTATTTTGGACTTGGAAAGCGTCACTGTGAACGACATCATGGTGCCCCGCCACGAGGTCATCGGCATCGACCTGGACCACAGCCTCGAGGCTATCCTGACCCAGATCCGCACCAGCCAGCACACCCGCCTGCCGGTCTATAAAGGCGACATCAACAACATTATCGGCATGCTTCATCTGCGCAACGCCGCACGCTTTCTGTCGCGCCCCAAAGTCACCAAAGCGGCCATTGTGCAGGAAGCGCGCGAGCCCTACTTCATCCCCGAGTCGACCCCACTGCATACCCAGCTGCTTAATTTTCAGCAGCAGAAGCGGCGCATCGGCATCGTCGTGGACGAATACGGCGACGTGGAAGGGCTGGCAACGCTTGAGGATATTCTGGAAGAGATCGTCGGCGAATTTACTACCGACGTGTCCGAGGCGCGGGAAATTTACCCCCAGGACGACGGCAGCCTCGTGATCGAAGGCACCGCTAATATCCGCGAGGTCAACAAGGCGCTGGGATGGGAGCTGCCCACTGACGGCCCCAAAACGCTCAACGGCCTGATTCTTGAACACCTCGAGGCGTTTCCCCAGGGACCGGCGTGTTTGCAGATCGGCAATACGCGCATGGAAATTGTCGCTATCCGCGACAACCTGATTACCTCGGCGCGCTGCTGGCAGCTGGCGCGGCGCTAATCGCAGCGGCGGATATCTTCGTCGGCGGCGGCTTTGAGCACCCGCACCCGGGCTTCAAAGTAGCGGCTTAACGCTTCGTTCTGCACCGCCTGTGGGTCGACCGGGGCGCCAAAGTGCAGGCTGACACGGGCGCGAAAACGGCTCGGACGTTTGCTCAGTGCCCGCCCGCCGCGGTGCGATGTCCACGACCCCCACAGGCCGGCAAGTCCGGCGGGTACCACCGGAACCGTATTGCGCGCAAGGATTGTCTCCAGCCCGCGGCGAAAGGTGTGAACCTCACCGTCGGTGGTCAGCCTGCCTTCGGGAAACACCATCACCACTTCACCGTTTTCAAGCGCGGTGCTGATATCCGCCAGCGTACGACGCAAGGCGCCCGGATCGCGCTTCTCCGACTCGATGGGAATGGCACCTACCAGGCAAAACAGCCACTTGAGCCCTGGCGCGTCAAAAATCGGCCGGTCCATCACAAAGCGCAGCGGGCGCGGACAGGCGCCGCCCAATACCAGCGCGTCCATGTAGCTGACGTGATTGCACACCACCAGCGCCGCCCCCCGGCGGGGAATATGCTCGCGACCGCGCATCTTCAAGCGGTAGCAACACCGCACCAGCGAAAGGATCAAGGGCCGTATGATCCGACGCACAGCCCCGTGTAGCCGGTGTCGCCAATCGCTCACGCTGTCGGCCCCCGGTGGTGCAAACCGGCCAGCACCGTGGTCAATAGCTGATCGAGCAGCGCATCGACCTGTAGCTGCTCGCCCTGCCAGTAGCCCAGGCGCTCGTTCAAGCCCAGCTGCACCAGTCCGTGAACGCTGCCCCACAGCATGCGCCCCATCTGGCGCGCTTCCAGCTCACCCAGCGCCGGCTGAAAGTCGCGCAGACAGGTTTCCACCTCGACAAACAGCGCTTCGATCAGCCCGCTTTGGCGCTGATCAAGCTCACCCTCTTCGGCCAGCGGGTAGTCAAACAATAGCTGCCAGCGGTAGCAATCCTTCTCGGCAAACTGCCAATAGGCATGCACCAGCGCGCGCAGCCAGGGTTCCGGCGCATCGGTTTTCAGGCTGCTGATGGTATATTGCAGGCGCGACAGGGTTTCGACGTTGACGTTTTGCAGCAGGTTATGAAAACTGCCGTACAGCTTGAGCAAGGTGCTCGGCGCGCAGCCCACTTCGCGCGCAATGGCGCGCAGCGACAGCCCGTGTACCGGCTGCGTCACCAACCACCGATCACAGGCAGCCATCACCTGCGCGTGAAGGGCGTCGGGCGCGTGCTGTCTTGGGCGGGCCATGGCAATCTCTTTAAGTGGGCGCAAAGGACATTTTAATCCGCAACGGGTACGGTGGCGCTTTACGCGGTAACGTGGGCAATAGAGCGCTTAGGATACCCTAAACCGAACAGTGTTTTCGAGTCGCCTTTTTAACGCCGCTTGCCGCCGCGACTCGTCGTCATCCATTATCCACCTTTACCCACTACTGCGAGGCGCACATGACCGGACGCCTTTACGTTGCGCCGATAGACCTTTCCCGCCTGCTGCCCCGCGTAAGCGTCGGGCAACCGCCCGTCACGTCGCCCAACCTGGCCCCGCGCCAGGCGGTTTCAACGCTGCGCTGGGCGCAGGGCGAATGCCGGCTTGAGCCGCTGTTCTGGGGGCTGACGCCGCCGTGGCTCGAAGTGCTTGACCACGCCCCCCACTGCGCCCGCGCCGAGTCGCTCTCGTCGCGGGCGATGTTTCGCGAGGCGTTTCACGCGCGGCGCTGCCTCGTGCCGGTGAGCGGCTTTTATGCCTGGAAACCCCAGCCGCGCGGCAAGCAGCCCTACCTGATTACCCAAACCACCCGGGCGCCGCTGCTGCTGGCCGGGCTCTGGTGTCGCTACCACACCACGCTCACCGCGTTCAACGACTCCATGGCGTTGGTCACCGTGCCCGCCAGCGGCTGGCTTACGAAGCTGAGCGACCGCCTGCCGGCGATTATAGCGCCCGAACACGCCGAACAATGGCTATATCCCGACACCCCGCTTGGGCAGGTGAAAACGCTGTTAACGCCGGCACCGCTGGAGTTACTCGGTGCTTTTCCGGTATCCAAGCATGTTAATAATCCTGCCAACCAGTCACCGGCCTGCGCTCACCCCGTGGGGCCGATGCTGACCTGGCAACCCTGACAGGAGATACGATGTTGTCACGCCTTACCCCACCGCCTTCTGCGCCGCTGGCGCTAAGCGCTACGCTTGCGCTCAGCGCCGTCTGGCTGCCCGTTCAAGCGGCCGACACGGCGAACACTCCGCACATTGCCGAGGCTACCGCGCCGCTGAAAAGCCCGTTTGATAGCCGCGACTACCGCGTACTGACGCTCGACAACGGCCTCACCGCGCTGCTGGTCAGCGACCCCGAGGCCGACAAGGCTGCCGCCTCGATGAATGTAAGCGTCGGCAGCGCACAGGATCCCGACGACCTGCAGGGGCTTGCCCACCTGCTGGAACACATGCTGTTTCTGGGCACCGAGCCGTACCCCGAGCCAGACGCCTACCAGGGCTACATCTCGCAGCATGCCGGCTCGCACAACGCCTTTACCGCAGCCCAGGACACCAACTACTTTTTTGACATCGAGCCGTCCGCGCTGTCCGGCGCGCTGGATCGTTTCAGCGCGTTTTTCCTCTCGCCGCTGTTTAACGCCGACAAGCTGGAAAGCGAGCGCAACATCGTCGACTCGGAGTATCAGGCGCGCCGCCGCGATGAAAGCCGGCGCGAAAACGACGTGCTCAACCAGGTGCTCAATCCGGCGCACCCCGGCACGCGGTTTTCCGTGGGCAGCCGTGAGACGCTGGCCGATCGTCCCGACGGCGAACCCACGCTGCGCGAGCGCATGATCGACTTTTATCACGGCCACTACGGCGCCGGCGTCATGCACCTGGCCGTCGTCGCCCCGCAGCCGCTGGACGAGCTGGAGCAGATGGTGGCCGGCCGTTTTGCCGCGCTGCCCAACCGTGGCCTTGAGCGCCCGACCCTCGACGCGCCGCTGGTCGACGCCGATTCGCTGCCGCGCTATCTTGAGCGCCAAACGCTGAAAGACAGCCGCCAGGTGCGCTTTCTGTTCCCCGTGCCCGACCCTCAGGATCACTATGCCCAAAAGCCCACCCAGCTGCTCTCGCACTTACTCGGCGATGAAGGCGAAGGCAGCGTGCTGGCGGTACTGCGCGACGCCGGCCTGGCCGACGGCCTATCGGCCGGCCTCGGTCGCCACGACGGTGAGCATGCGCTGTTCAACGTGGCCATCAGCCTGACGCCCGCAGGCAGCGAACGCCTGGACGACATTCAGGCCACGCTGTTTGCCGCCATCGATAACATCGCCGCCAACGGCCTCGAGCCATGGCGCTACGACGAGCAGGCCAGCCTGCAGGAACAGGCATTCCGCTTTCAGCAGCACGGCGCGCCACAGCACGAAGCCACCGAGCTTGCCATGCGTCTGTCGCGCTACCCCGTCAAGGACGTACAGTATGCCCCTTACCGCATGGACGGCTTTGATGCCGAGCGCGTGACAAGCTATCTTGAAGCGCTTTCGCCCGACAATATGATCCGTGTGTATTCCAGCCCCGACGTCGACAGCGACCAGGTTTCGCCGTGGTTTGATACCCAGTGGCAAGAGGTAAGCCGCGCTGCCGCCGGCCGCCCCGCCGACAGTTTGGCGCTGCCAGCGCCCAACCCCTTTATTGCCGACGACTTGACGCTGCAAAAAGGCCACGACGACGCCCCCAGCCTGCTGACAGACGACGCCCACTTTAGCGCCTGGCACATGCAGGTCGAACGCTTTGACACGCCCAAGGTCGAGTGGCGCGTTAGCCTTCAGCACCCCAGCGTGCGCCACTCGGCCGAAGAGGCCGTGCTCAACCGCCTGCTGGCCGCCTGGCTCAACGACAGCCTGAATGAAGCGCTCTATCCCGCGCGGCTGGCCGGGCAGTCGTTTAGCGCCTACGCCCACGCCCGCGGCATTACCCTGGCGTTTTCGGGCTGGCGCGACGGCCAGGCGCCGCTGATCGAGCGCGCGCTTGAGCAGCTTGAAAGCGCCGCCATTACGCCAGCCGACTTCGCCCGGGTGCGCTACCAGCTGGAACGCGAGTGGCGCAATGCGCCGGACTCGGCGCTATTTGGCCAGGGGCGGCGTACGCTGAACCAGGCGCTATTAACGCCGCAGTGGTCCACCGAGGAATTGCTCGAAGCTAGCCAGCGCCTCAAGCGCCATCACTTGAAAGACTTCCGCAAGCGTTTTTTGGGCGAGCTGCATGTTGATGCCATGGCGGTGGGCAACCTGGACGCCGAGTTTGCCCGCCGCCAGGCCGAAACGCTTAAAAACGCCCTGCGCCCGCGCCTTTCGCGCGATGACATCGCCCCGCTGACGCCGCTGGCGGTCAGCACGGAGGATCAGGCGAAAGACACGATATTGCGCCCCCACAGCACGCGGGACGAATCGCTGGTGCTGCGCTACCTGCAAGGCAACGAAGATACCCCCCGCCAGCAGGCCACCGCCAGCGTGCTGGCGCAGTGGCTGCAAACGCCCTTCTATCAGCGCCTGCGTACCCAGGAGCAGCTCGGCTACATCGTCAATGCTGGCTACTACCCGCTGCTGGACGCGCCGGGGCTGGCGCTGGTAGTGCAGTCGCCAGACGCCGACAGCGCCACCGTGGCCGAGCGAATGGACGTATTCATGGCGGATATAAAGACGCGCCTGGCAGAGCTGGAGGACGCTGCGCTAGCGCCCTATCGTCAGGCGGTCCATAGCGCACTGACCCAGCGCGACACCAGTCTTGGCCAGCTTGCCAACCGCTACTGGCAGGCCACCGCGCTTGAAGACGTGCGCTTCGATCGTCGCCAGCGCCGCGCCGACCAGGCGCTTGAGGTGAGCGTTGATGACGTCCGCACGCTGTGGGAGACGCTGCTTGAACGCCGCCTGGAGGTGCGCTTTGATCCCGGCGATACCCCCAGCGACGTACGCGCCTACCGCGACGGGCTAAGTGAGTTTTCCGCTACCGACAAAGCCGTCGACTAACCGATCTAACCCACGCAAAACCCATAAAAAAGGCCGCCACCCAAAGGTAGCGGCCTTTTGTTCCGCCAAGTCAAAGACTTGGCGGTCGCGCAGCAAAGCTGCTCTCCTACAACAGCCAGGTGCACCAATCAGGTTTCCGCAAGAGGCCGGCTCTATCTATACTTCTACAATGGCGCAGTGCACCATTCGGGTTTTCGTAGGAGGCCGGTTTACCGGGCGATAGAGGCCGCTAGGCCTCTTGGTCTACCTCATGCATCAAACGCCTGCGCCGGCAGCATCCCCTCGACGTACATCACCAGCTCTTCGAGTATCTGGCGTTCGCGATCGTCGAGCGTTTGCTGGTTGTAGTGCTCAATCTCGCGGGCAAAGGCCTTCAAGGTAAAGCTTGCCGTCGTCGGATCGTTCAAGCGCTGCCAGCGAAACGCTTCCCACTGCGCAAGCTCTTCGCCCTCCAGCGTCTCGGGGTAGCTTCGGGCGCGGTAGCGAAACAGCATTTCCTCCAAGCGCGGGTCTTGAAACGCAAAGCGCTGGCCGACCAGATCCCACGCCGGCGTCTGGCGCACGCGCTCCATCTGCTTACGGTCGGCGGACGAGAAAAAACCGCCGGCATACAGCATCAAATCGGGATCCTGTACATCGCCGTACGCCGGGTCGGCAAACACCTCGGCCACCTTGGCGGCCACGCCCGGTGCGTCGTGCAGGGTTTTCCAGTGGGCACGACAGGCGTTCATATCCAGCCCCAGGCGCGCGACGATGTCGCCGTATTCGCCCTTGTGTGGCCCCTCCACATCTTTCAAAAAGCCCGCCGGAAACACCACCGGGCAGCGGTTGATATGAATCACCTTGAGCGGAATACGCGTCTCGCCTTCGCTCAGGTCGGCCTGACTGACAAACACGCGCTGGCGAATCTGCGCGGGCGACAGCGCCAGCATCTCGCTCGGATCAACGCTTAAATCGTAGACGATCACGCCGTTGGGGTTGCTCGGATGCTCGCCAAGCGGCATCACCAGCGCGCTGCAGCCGCGGCTAGCCGGGTAGCGCCGTGAAATATGCAGCAGCGGCTTGGCGCCGGGCAAGTCCAGCTGTTTGGCCACGGCGCGTTTGCCACGTAACGCCAGCAGGTAGTCGAACAGGCTGGCGTTTTTCTCGCGCAGCAGTCGCGCCAGCGCAATGGTGGCACGTACGTCAACCAGCGCATCGTGAGCGCCGGCGTGCTCAATGCCATTGGCCGCGGTTAAATCTTCCAGCCTGAAACTTGGCGCCCCGTCGGCGCGCCGGGGCCACTCGATACCGGCGGGGCGCAGCGCATAAAACGCGCGTACCACGTCAATCAGGTCCCAGCGCGAATTGCCGTTTTGCCACTCGCGCGCGTAAGGATCGAGCAGGTTGCGATAAAACAGATGGCGCGATATTTCATCGTCAAAGCGCAGGCTGTTATAACCCGCCGCGCAGGTGCCGGGCTCGCTCATGTGGCGCAACACTTCGCCGGCAAACTCTGCTTCCGGCAGGCCATGGCGCCGGGCTTTTTGCGGCGTAATGCCGGTAATCAGACACGCGGCAGGGTGCGGCAAGTAATCATCGGCGGGCCGGGCATAAAGCTCGACGGGCTCGCCGATTTCGTTAAGCGCGGCGTCCGTGCGAATGGCGGCAAACTGCGCCGGCCGGTCGCGGCGCGCATCGGCCCCAAAGGTTTCGTAGTCGTGCCACAAAAAGCTGGCCGGGGCGGCATTGGGTGGCGCCATGAAAAAACATGCTCCGCTTATGATTTGGGCAGGGTAACGTTGAGCTCCAGCACCGAGCAGTTGTCTTCGCTGTCCATCGAAATCTGCACGGCGTCGTTATCGATATCAACGTAACGGCGAATGACTTCGACCAGCTCGCGCTCAAGCTTGGGCATGTAGTCCGGCTGGCCGCGCTGGCTGCGCTGGTGCGCCACAATGATCTGCAGGCGCTCTTTGGCCACCGGCGCCGACTTCTTGCGCTCGCGCTTTAAAAATTCGAGTAGTTTCATCGGCGACCTCCTCCGAACATACGGTTTAACAGGCCTTTTTTCTGGGCTTCGTGAAAGCGCAGCGGTACGTCTTCACCCATCAGCCGCGATACGGTATCGGTGTAGGCTTGGCCGGCATCGCTCGATTCATCGTGGGTCACCGGCACGCCCTGGTTGGACGCGCGCAGAACCGCCTCGGACTCGGGGATCAGCCCCAGCAGGTCAATCGCCAGAATCTCGCGAATATCGTCAAGAGTCAGCATGTCGCCGCTGGTCACCCGATTGGGGTTATAACGGGTAATCAGCAAATGCTCCTTGATCGGATCATTGCCCTGCTCGGCGCGCTGGGTCTTGGCCGCCAGCAACCCCAGAATGCGGTCGGAATCGCGCACCGACGATACTTCGGGGTTGGTGACTACAATGGCTTCGTCGGCGTAGTACATGGCCAGCTGCGCGCCGCTTTCAATTCCCGCCGGCGAGTCGCACAGCACATAGTCAAAGTCTTCTCTGAGCTTGACCAGCACCTCGGCGATGCCTTCCTGGGTGAGCGCGTCTTTATCGCGGGTTTGCGAAGCGGGCAGAATAAACAGATTATCCACGCGCTTGTCACGGATCAGCGCCTGATTGAGCCCCGCTTCTCCCTGGATAACGTTAACCAGGTCATACACTACGCGCCGCTCGCAGCCCATGATCAAATCGAGGTTGCGCAACCCCACGTCAAAGTCGATAACCACGGTTTTTTTGCCGCGCAGCGCAAGGCCGGTAGAAATGGCCGCCGCGCTGGTGGTTTTACCGACCCCCCCTTTGCCTGACGTTACTACGATGATTTTGGCCAAGATTGACATCCTTTAATAAAGCGATAATCCGCTAGCTAGGCGTATTCATTTTTCGCGTTAGCTTAGCGGCTTTATCTCAAGCTGCTGTTGATAAAAGTGCACTTCCACTGACGCGCCCAGCAGCTGGGGATCCAAGTCTTCCAAACGCTTGTAATTGCCCGCCACGGATAAAAGCTCAGCGTTTAATTCGCGACAGTAAATACCGGCTTCCAGGTTGCCGTGCATCCCCGCTAGCGCGCGTCCGCGTAGTGCGCCATACACGTGAATATTACCCGCTGCCAACACTTCCGCCCCGGCGTTGACGGCCCCCACGACGACCAAGTCGCCGTGGGCGGCGCTTATCTGCTGGCCGGAACGCACCGTGCCGCGGTAAAGCTTGGCTTGCAGCGCAGGAGCGCTTTCGTGCGGCTCCGGCATTGGGGCATCCAGCTCTGCATCAGCCGGCTCCCCTGTAGCTAAGTCCGGGTCACCCGGTCGAGCCGCGGGCGTTTTTTCTACGCTTGCCAGAGGCCGCGCGCGGCGCTCTTCTACCGGCGCAAACCAGCCAAGTCCCAGCGCCCAGGCCGACTGGCGTATCGGATCTGCGCCGCCTCGAACGGCCACCGGCAGCAGCTTGTGATCGCGGCACACCGCGCAGATTCGCTCAAGCGCCAGATGCGACTCGCCAAGCTTTTCCACGCTCAGCACAACCGGTGTATGCTGGAAAAACGCCGGCGACTGGGTAAGCTTGTTCTCTAACTGCTGACGAATGCGCTCGGGGTCGGCACTACCCAGCTCCATTACGGTCATGGGCAGCATCCCGCCTTTAAAGGTAAAGGCCTCTTCGGCACTATCCTCGTTGAGACTCATGGCCGAAACTCCATGTCTGGGTCGGTAAAGTGAACGGTAGCGCATCCGTATGCGCCGAGGCGGTGGGGCGACATTCCCCGCAACGCCGACCATGTTACCGCAAAGCTAAGCGACAGCGTCAGCAACTGCAACCACCAACTGCCGATGGCGTATTTTTTTCACGATCGGCCTTTTTCGCAGGATGATACATGCAAGGACTGTTACGTCGCCTGTTTGCCCCTCGCTGGCAGCACCCGCGCGCCGAGATTCGTCGTCAGGCGCTTGACCAGCTCGACCCGGCCAAACCCGACCAGCATAGCGCGCTTGAAGCGCTCGCTCACGACAGCCAGGCGGATATTCGCCTTGCCGCACTGTGCGCGCTGGACGACCTCACAGGGCTGGTGAGCGCTTTTCCCGAACAGCGCGATAGCCCGGCCTGGCGCCACGCGCTTATCCAGCGGCTCAGCGGCCGCGAGGGGCAGTGCGCCCTCGCTACACGCCAGGCGCTGCTGGCCGATATTGACGATACGCCGCTGCTCGGCCAGGTTGCGCTGGAAGGCGATAATCTGGATCTGCGCCTTGCCGCACTGGCTCGCCTTGAAGACGAAAGCGACCTTGTCTATCAGGCCTGCCACAACCGCGTCGCCACGATTCGCCAGCGGGCCGCCGAGCGGGTATCGAGCGAAGCCGGCCTCAAGCAGCTGCTGAAAGAATCGCGCCGCGACCGCCAGGTGACGCGCCTTGCCCGCGAGCACCTTAATCGCCTGAAGGCCGACGCTCAATGGGTCAACGAACAACGCACGCGCCGTGAAACGCTGCTTGAACAGCTGGAAAAACACGCCCACTCGGTGTGGGAGCCGCTTTATGATGCCCGCTTTCGCCACCTGAAAAGCGCATGGGATGCGCTTTCCAAGCGACCCAGTGCCGAGCAGGAAGCGCGCCATCAGCAGGCCGTGCTGTGCTGCGAAAAAACGCTCCACGACCGCGCCGCCGAAGAACACACTCGCCAGAGGCAGGCAGAACGCCAACAAAGCGCTGAAACCGAGCGCGAAGCGTTACTCAATGCCTTCGAAGAAAGCCTTGACGGCGCTTGCCATGGCCAGGCGCTTGGCGCCCAGGATATCGCCAGCCTGCACGCCGAACGACGGCTTTCGGGTCAACGCTGGCAGTCACTTTCCGATATCTATCCGCCGGGTGATGCCACCCGCGAACGCTATGCCCGGATCGTCGCGCGCCACGAACACTACGCCACCGCCTGGCAGCGCTACCTTGACGCCAGCACCGACCTGCAGGCCGCGCTCGACAATGCCGATGCCGAAGCGTTATCCAAGCTCGTCAGTGCCTGCCAGTGGCCAGATGAGCTGCCGCTGCCGGCGCTGCTGACGCGCGCCCGCGCCCGCCTTGATGCCCTCAAGCAGCACGGTGCAGACAGCGCTGCGCTGGAAACCCTAAGTCACGAGCTGAAAACGCTCGAACGGCGGCTGGAACAAGGCGCGTTTACCGACGCCAACCGATTGTATCAACGGCTAAAACCCCACGTTGATGCGCTGGCCGGCACCAACGGTACAGCGCTCAAGGCACGACTTAAACACCTGGGCGCACGCTTGGCCGAGCTGCGCGACTGGCGCGGTTTTGTGGCCGGCCCCAAACGCGAGCAGCTATGCGCCGGCATTGAGGCACTGGCTGACAGCACCCAGCTGACAGACACCGCGCTGGATCACCGTCACCGCCAGCTGATCAAAGACTGGAAAGCGCTAGGCGACGCAGCCGCCACGCGCGAGCTATCGCGCCGTTTTCGCGCTGGCTCCGACCGTATTCATCAGCGCCTGGCGCCGTGGCATGACGCCCTCACCCGGCAACGCAGTGATAACCTGGCCGCCCGCGAGGCACTCTGCGAACAGTTGGAAAAGCTACTTGAACAGCCCGCCGAGGACGCCGACCCCGACGCGCTGCGCCAGATCCGCGATCGCTCGCGCCACCAGTGGCGTGAGTACTCCCCCGTGCCACGCCAGCAAGCGGAAGCCGTGGGCCGACGCTTTGCCCACGCCCGCCACCGCCTGCAGGCACTTATCGACCAGCGTGCCAAGCATATTGCCGCACAAAAGCGCGCGTTGGTGGAAAAAGCCCAGGCGCTGACCGACAGCCCCGAGCCGCTTGCCGCACGCACCGCTCAGGCCAAGGCGCTCCAGCAACAGTGGCGCGAACTGGGCCGCGCGCCCAAAGGCGACGAACAAACCCTATGGCACGCTTTCCGCCGCGCCTGCGATGCGCTGTTTGCCGAACGCGACGCGCACAGAAATGAGCACGCCGAGCGCCAGCAACAGCGGCTGGACGCTATGCAGGCACTGATCGAACGCATGGACGCGTGGCAGCCCGAGAGCGCCACCGATAGCGCAACCCTTGACGACTTTCTCAGCCAAACCGCCGCACTTGAACCGCTGCCACGCGGCAAGCGCAGCGACGGCATGCAAAAGCGGCTCAATGGCATCGTTCGCGCGCGCCGCGAACGGCTTGGCCAGCTTGAGGTCAACGACGTGATTGCCCAGTGGCAGCACAGCGTGCCGCTGCTCAACGCTCATCTCTCAGCCGACCAGCTGGCGCTTGAGGGCAAGCCCGTCCAGGACGTGGATACCGGCCAAATCCTCGACGCACCGCTTCCACCACGATTTAACGAGTCTCACCGCCAACGCAACGCCAGCCGCCAGCAGCTTACGGACTTTGGCGCCACTGCTCACGAACAGCAGCGCGACCGCCTCGCGCGACTGCGCGTACACCTTTCATTGCTGGCCACCGGCCAGGTACAGCAAAGCGACGAACCGCTGCGCCTGGCGATTCATGTCGAGCGCCTGAACGAGGGGCTAAATAAAGCACGCCGCCCCGCCGACGAGCTCAGCGATATTCTCGCTGCCCTGCTCGCGCTTGGCCCCATGCCGCAGACCCTGTGGGACGACACGGTAACCACCTTTGATACCCTGCTGCTAAGGCTTTCCAGCAATTATTCACCCTGGTGACTTGTAAAACATTTGACATATCGGAGAAATAACGTAGTATGCATCTCAGTTGATGCGGGGTGGAGCAGTCTGGTAGCTCGTCGGGCTCATAACCCGAAGGTCATCGGTTCAAATCCGGTCCCCGCTACCAATATTTCGAGAGGCAGATCAGTAACTTACTGGTCTGCCTTTTTTGTTGCGTGTCTTTCCAAATTCCTCTGTGCCCACCTTGTGCCCACGCCGTGCCTATAAGCTTTATATCTTGCTCAGCAGCCAAAATCTGGCCTGACCTTCAGGCAACAAGGGCGCCGCCTCCTACCTTACGACTTATATAAGCTCACCCCTCCTTTGGCTCCTTGACGTGCGTTACCAGCTGCTCGACTTCGCAGTCGAAGTAGTAGCACAGCTTATCCAAATTATCGGTCACCGTGCTGTGGCCCGGATGATTGATAATTTTTGACAGGGTCATTCGGTTGATACCCGTCTCCTTGGCAATTTCGCCAACCGTAATTCTCCGCCTTTCCGCGAACTCCTTGTCGGCGATCAGCCCCTTCAAGTGATATCGAATCATCTTTTCTCCTAAAAAAAGATTAAAAAAATTATCAAAAGATGGTTGAAACAATCACTTGATAGTATATATTTCAAATCAGGCGATTAAATATATTATCAAATGATCACCAGAGGAGATGATCGCATGGACGTTACATTTTTGACAACGGATGAGCTGTCCGCCCGCATCAAATACGACGCACGTACGATCCGCCAGCAGCTCAAAGACAGCGTCCTCATTGAAGGCACGCACTATATCCGCCCATTTGGCCGCCGGAAAATTCTCTACATCTGGGAGGCAATTCAGGAGGAAATGCTTCAAACGAGCACCCGTCAGCAAGAAGTGACCATCCCGATGGCCAACGGGGGTGCATGCCATGGGTAAGGTTCGTGTCCGTAAGGAAAGCAACAAGCTGTTTCTTGATTTCCGTTATAAAGGTCAGCGCTTTCGGGAGCAGACCCTGCTGGACGACAACAACGCTAACCGCAAGCAGTTGGAACGCTTACTGCAGCGCATGGAAGCAAAAATGCTGCTGGAACAGTTCAATTACGCAGATTTTTTTCCTAACAGCCGAAACCTGAAAAAGCTGGGCCTGAATGATGCCAAAGGCAAGCAAGCGACCTCGGCATCCATCAGCAAACAGAACAGCGGCTCTGTCGAGACTCCCCGTTTCAGCGACTTTGCTGACCAGTGGCTGGAGGAAAGCAAAATCGAATGGCGAGCGTCGCACTGTCGCAACGTGTGCTCAATCCTCGATAGCTCACTGAAACCTGAGCTCGGTAAAACGCCCGTCGGTGACATTACCAAGGCCGACATCATGGCCTTTCGTGCCAAGCTCGCAAAGCGCCGAGGGCGCGGCACCACCGGGCTACTGTCACCCAAAACGATAAATAGCCATATGACCGTGCTGCGCACGGTGCTGGATGAGGCTGCCGAGCGTTTTGGCTTTGATACTCCCTATAAAAACATCAAGCCGCTGAAGCTGCGGAAGACGCATATCGAGCCGTTTTCCTTACACGAAGTGCAGCGCATTATCGACAACGTCCGCCCGGACTACCGCGACTACTACACGGTGCGCTTTTTTACCGGCATGCGCACCGGTGAAATCGATGGTCTGAAATGGAAGCACGTTGATTTTGCGGCCCGCGAGATCCTCGTACGTGAAACGCTGATCTACGGCCAAACCGAGTACACCAAGACGGACGGCTCACAGCGGGAAATTCCGATGTTTGGCCAAGTATACGACGCTCTCAAAACGCAGCATGCCGCTACCGGGCGCAAGAGCGAATACGTCTTTTGTAATCAGCTAGGGCAACCCCTCGATCACAACAACGTGACCAAGCGCGTGTGGTACCCGCTGCTCAGGGCGCTCGGCCTAACCAAGCGACGCCCTTACCAAACCCGCCATACGGCCGCGACACTGTTTCTGGCATCTGGTGAAAACCCCGAATGGGTCGCCCGAATGCTCGGGCATTCATCAACAGAAATGCTATTCAAGGTCTACTCGCGCTACGTGCCCAACGCTACACGTATGGACGGAACCGCCTTCGAGCGCCTGCTAAGCCACACGACGTCCACTCAGGCTCAAAAGGAGCGCAATCATGAAACGGTCTAATGTTAGCCCCGCTACCGCCGCAGCCTCATTCACCGGTACATACCGCCTGACAGGCCGTATCGTGGTATTTGACAGCGCCAAAACACCTTTCTTGAAGCTGCGCCTGAGCGACTGCCGGCATGACCATATCGCAATGCTGAACCTGGATACCACCGCCGTCCCGGAACGTATTGGCCACCTGGACCTTGTTACACCCAAGGGGGTTACTCAACCACACGCTGACAATACCGCACTCCTTAGCGAATTTCGTAAAGCGACCAAAGAAGAGGCCAATACGTTAGCAACACTGCAGACGTTACCGCGCACTTATTGCCCCGTGCCCACTGCCCTTGACCAGCTGGTAGCCGCTGGACAATCGTTACAATCACCTCATTTGCGGGCTTTTCTGACGCGCGTACTTGAGCGCAAAAGCCGCATGGAATCCTTTTTGAATGCGCCGGCCAGCGCCAACCATCATCACGCTCACACCGGTGGGCTCTTGCAGCACTCGTTGGAAGTAGGCAAAAACGCCGTGGCCATGCTGCGCCTGAATGAGCCCAGCATGCCGCGCCTAATGCAGGAAACATGCTTTGTTGCGGGCCTGCTGCACGATATCGGCAAAACCTATACCTACGACTCCAAAGGCAAGCCCAACGCCGCCTGGAAGCTCTGCAGTCATGATGCCTTTACGTTGGAAGCCTGCGCCAATGGCCTTGCCTACCTCGACCAGCACGAACCAGAGGTTGCCCTGACGCTACGCCACATTTGGACATGTGCATCGCCGGGTGCCCGCTACGGCCACACTGCCGCCATGACGCTGGCACGCTATGTTCGCGACGCCGACGGGCAAAGTGCCATGGCAGATGGCCAACAGCGCGCCTTCAACAAAAGTGCTCGCTGGGGCTTCAACCGACTGGGCAACAACGTATTTTGGCAGCCTGAGTTGCTTGCAGCTTCGGCACCCTGACCCGCACACGCCGCCGAAGACAACGCCGCTAGTAAAGCTGAGCGGCGTTTTTTTATAGGCAGCGTACTGCATCAAGCCAGCTTTTCACCCTATCCCAGCCGCTCTGATTGGCCTTCCCACTCCATTCCTTTACCATTCCTGCAACTATGTGCAATAAAAGCGCAGGGAGCCGCCATGGCCTTCGACCAGAACCACTGTATGGAAACGCTGACCGCGGCTACCGCCGCCGGCGCCGATACCAACGAGTTTATCTTCGCGTTTCTAGAGGCTTACGGCTTCCCCCGGGCGACAATTACCCAGGTGCGCAACGGCGGCCAGCGCAACGTCTCAAGTCGCAAGGGCGACGGCCATGTGGCGCTGAAGAACTGGCTGTACTTCATGCCGGTGAACCCGGGCGAGAGCGTCCACGAGGCGCTGGCCGCCCTGGCCGATGAAGACGAGCCGGCGCGGCACAAGTGCCGTTTTCTGGTGGTGACGGATTTTCACGAGCTGACCGCCGTTGACACCAAGGCTGACGAGCGGCTGGAAGTCGCCTTTAGTGATCTTGCCACCCAGTATCTGTTCTTTGCCCCCATGGCCGGGCTGGAGCGCACCCGCCAGTTCAGCGAGGCCTCAGCGGATCTCAAGGCCGCGGCCAAGATGGGCCGCCTGTTTGACCGGCTGAAAGACACCAACGAGGTCAAAACGCCGGAGCAGATCCACGCGCTCAATACCTTTTTAACCCGGGTTCTGTTCTGCTACTTCGCCGAAGATACCGGCATTTTTGCCAAAGATGCTTTCACCAAAGTGATCGCTGAGGCAAGCGACGAGCGCGGCGAGGGACTGGCCGAGCTGCTCGCTCAGCTGTTTAGCGTGATGAACACGCCGAAGAGCCAGCGCCCGGCTGGCCTGCCCGCGCATATTGCGCAGTTCCCTTACGTCAACGGCGGGCTGTTTGCCGATGCCCTGCCGGTGCCGCAGATGGGCGGCCAGGCCCGGCGGATGATGATCGAATGCGGCCAGCTGCGCTGGGAGGCGGTCAACCCGGATATCTTCGGCTCGATGTTTCAGGCCGTGGTGGACGAAGAAAGCCGCGACGCGCTGGGGCAGCACTACACCTCGGTGCCCAACATCATGAAGGTGATTCGCCCGCTGTTTCTCGACCCGCTCTACCGCGACCTGGAAGCCGCCAAGGGCAGCCGCAAAAAGCTGGAGGCGCTGCTGGTGCGGCTATCGCGCATCAAGGTGTTTGACCCGGCGATGGGCTCGGGCAACTTTTTGATAATTGCCTATAAAGAGCTGCGCCGGCTGGAGATGGCCGTATTCCGCGCCCTGCAAGACATGGGCGACCAGCGGGAAATATTCATGAGCGGCATCGCCATCGGCCAGCTTTACGGCATCGAGATCGACGACTTCGCCCACGAGACCGCCCAGCTGTCGCTCTGGCTGGCCAAGCACCAGATGAACACCCAGTTTGCCCAGCAGTTCGGCCACGCCGAGCCGCTGCTGCCGCTGAAGGACACCACCCATCTGGTACAGGGCAACAGCCTACGCATGGACTGGCACGAAGTATGCCCCAATGACGGCGAAGCCGAAGTGTATGTATGCGGCAACCCGCCGTTTGTGGGCTATGGCTCACAAAGTCCTGAACAGCAGGAAGACGTAAAGCATGTGCTGCGCCAGTTCCAGAAAACTGGGCGCATTGACTACGTTGCTTGCTGGTTCTGGAAAGGGGTCGAATATATCCAGCATCAAGGCAATGCGGCGTTCGTCGCCACTAGCTCTATTTGTCAGGGCTTACAGGTCAGCATGTTATGGCCCAACATTCTCAGTCTTGGTGTCAATATAGATTTCGCCTACCAGTCATTTACTTGGCGAAATAGCGCCAAGGCCAACGCTGGCGTACACGTAGTGATTATTGGCTTAACGACTGAGCCACGAGAACGCAGGCTGTATCAAGCACTCAATAGTGAATGGCGCATGCGAACCGTAGACAACATTAGCCCCTACTTGCTTGAGGGTGATAACACCGTCATCGAAAGCCGGCGCCAACCGCTAGGTTTTGTCTGAAAAGTCGGATTTGCTAATCTAGCCGATGTCGCAGCTGCATAGGTGGAGCATGGCAAATGGTAGGACGCTACGAACTCTCCGACGCAAGCTGGCAGATGGTCGAAGACACCGTGTCACTTCCTCAGCCCATGGGTCGTCCACGCCGAGATGACCGCCAGATGTTGAACGGGATCTTCTGGATCCTATGCTCCGGCGCGAAGTGGCGTGATCTCCCGGAGCGGTATGGTCCTTGGAAGACGGTCTATGACCGCTTCCGCCTGTGGCGCGATGACGGCACGTTCGAGGCGGTGCTGGAGCGCCTCCAGTTCAGGCTGCGTGAGGATGGGCTGATGGATCTCGACACCTGGATGGTTGATGCCACATCGATCCGCGCCACACGTGCCGCCTCGGGAGGTGGCAAAAAGGGGGATCGGAAGAACCTGTAGACCATGCGCTGGGACGCAGCCGTGGTGGCCTGAGCACCAAGATTCACATGGTGTGCGACCGCCATGGCTGGCCACTAACGTTCACCGTATCACCAGGGCAGGAGGCGGATAGTCGCCATTTTATGTCTACCCTGGAGCAGATCCACCTGCCCGGCTCCCGGGGGCGGCCAAGGAAGCGTTGCCGTTTCATCGTGGCGGATAAAGGCTATGACAGTGAGGCGCTGCGCCGCTACTGCGATCGCCATCGGATGAAGCCGATCATCGCCAAACGCCAGATGCACCGCAAGCCACGCCCCGGACTGCCCAGGGGCTTCGACAAGCCCCTATACCGAGAGAGGAATATCATTGAGCGCTGCATTGGCTGGATCAAGGAACTCCGTCGAATCTGCACGCGTTACGACAAACTCGCCAGCAGCTTCAAAGCGATGGTATGCCTAGCCTGCATAGATCGGTGCTTGCGTGCAGACTTTTCAGACAAAACCTAGGATTGCTGGATGCAGCCCTGCGCACTATAAGCCTTCGGGTTCGCCCATTACCTTGTCCACCGGGCCGCCTCAAGCTTTTCCAGAACCCGGAGCTGCAGTAGAGGATCACCGCCGGTCAACGCCTCTGCTTCTCGATGCCAAAAAGGAAAATGCCCGCCCGCCTCCGGGCTGTATTCAAGCTGCCCCAACAGTAGCGCAAGCCTGACCGTCTGAGCATCGGCGGGAGCGCTGGCCATTTTCGAAAGCGCCTTCACCCATAGCAGGGCATTGCCGCTGTCAGAATCAAAATACGTTGTTGCCGCCTCGACCCGCTCGGCTATATCCTCACCGACATATCGCGTGTGTAGTGGCATAGTGAATTTGGCCAGCTGGTTTTGGGTGTATGATCACTCGGAG
>JAKDRW010000017.1 GCA_030454225.1 Vreelandella subglaciescola
CTGGTGGCGATGGCTCTGGTGGCGACGGCTCTGGTGGCGACGGCTCTGGTGGCGATGGAGACGGGTCGGGTAGCAACGGTGGTGGATCGGGTGGCAACGGTGGTGGATCGGGTGGTACCGGCACGACCGGAACGACCGGTACCACGGGTACCTTCTAAGCGGGACACTAGAATGCCGCGAGTTACGATAAATGGTCTGCAAATTGAAGCCGCCTCAGGGCGGCTCTTTCGTGTGCCAGAGCGGTTCGCGCCGCTGCCGGTTTTGGCCGCCGGCCTGCTGATGCTCTTGTTGCTGGGGGGGTGCGTTAACGGCAGCGCTTCGTCCACGGTCGCTGTGTTCACCGACGTCTTTGCGCCGTCGAACGACCAAGCCGAACGCGCCGCAGAGATCTCTTTTGCGAGCCTATCCATCGACACGGGTGAGCGCACCGGGCTGGCGGTGCTGGGGGCTATAAGCGGCCCCGATACCTTCTGGCCGACGGGCCACCACGGGCTGGTCTCGCTGCGCCACGATGGGTTGCAGGCCACGGCGGGACTGAATGAAGACCTGCTGGATACCCGCTATCAGCACGGCGGGCAAGAGGCGCTGCCACCCTGGCAGCAGCAGACCCCCGGTTCTTTTGTCCTTACCCGCACTTGGCAGGATGCCGAAGGGTTAATGCACAGCCTGCGCGCGGATGGCCAGTTAACCTGCGGCCCTGCGGAGCAGCGCGAGCTGCCGTTGGCCACCCTGGCGTTGGAGCCCTGTGCGCTGACCCTTGATTGGCAGGACGGCAGTACTACTCGGGGTACTCTGTGGCGCGCCCCGGATAGCTTTCATCTCTGGGCGGGCGAAGAGCAAGCCTGGCCCGGCGGGCCGGAAATTCGCTGGGAGGTCGCGCGGCAGTGGTGGTAAAAATGACAGCAGCCAAAACAGCGCTTAAAACCCTGGCAATGGTGGCATGCTTTATAGCACCGCTGGCTGCCCTGGGTCAGGCGGACTCTGCGAAACTCTCGGACGGCTGGCTTGACAGCCTGTCTCCTGCCTCGGCGGTGGCTTGGAGCCATGCCTTTGCGCTGCGCGAGAGCACCGCGTCGACACTGGAGGATAAGCGTCGCCGTCTGGTGGCCGAGCTGGAAACGTTGATCACGAGTGCGCGCCTTGGCAAAAGCGAGGCGCGCGCTGCTGGCCTGGCTGCTTGGCGACAACAGCTGGCCGAAAGTAATAGTCTGCCGGCAAGAACGCCGGGGCGCTTTGATCTGCCCTGGCTGGGCGCGAACCCGCGCCAGGACCTGCCGCTGGCCAAAATCGCGCAGTGGGGCAGCTGCAAGCCGCCGGGCTGGGTGGAAATGTGGCACCTGGGTGGGGTAACTCGAGTGCCTTGGCACGAGGGTATGACGCTTGACGGAGCGCTCGAACGTCTCGCCAGGGACGGCGACGGCGATGCTAGCGTTGATTATGCTTGGCTGATCACGCCGACGGGCAAACGCCACCGCCGCGGCATTGCCGCATGGAACGCCGAGCCCACGCCGCTAACCGCCGGTAGCCGAGTCATGCTGGAACTGCCTTCCCGGTCTCTGGCAGCGGGCGTGCTGGTTAACGAACGTTTGCCCGCCTACCTGGCTACAAGGCTCCCCGGTGACAACTGCACGACATGGAGCAAGGATACGTGACACGCGATACGCCGCGGGCATTAGCCGGCAAGGGACGAAGTGCAAGAGGGCTGCTGCAAGTGGCTTGTTTGCCGTTATGGTTGGCAAGCGCCGACGGGATGGCAGGCAGCCTGTTGGGTGGCCAGGGTGAAAGCGGAGAGAGCCACTTGGGCAAGGGGCAAAGCGACTTCGGCGGCATTGGCCTGATGCAGACCCCCACCGCGCGCATGGCGCCGCTGGGTAGCATGCTGGTGGGCTGGAGCCGTACCGCGCCTTACCGCCGTTATAACGTGTTTTTCCAGCCCACCGAGTGGTTGGAAGGGGGCTTTCGCTACTCGGAGGTGGAAGACCGGCTTTACGGCGAGGCCATCGCCGGCGACCGTAAGCTGCTCGACAAGGGCTTAGACATGAAGCTGCGCCTGCTCGAGGAGTCGCGCTACGCGCCGCAGCTGGCGTTGGGTCTGCGCGACCTGGGCGGTACAACGCTGTTTGGCGCTGAGTACCTGGTCGCCAGTAAGCGCTGGCACGATTTCGACTTTACCCTGGGGCTGGGCTGGGGCTACCTGGGTCATGCCGATGATGCCGGCTCGCCGCTGGGTTGGGCGGACGACCGCTTCAAACATCGCCCGGATGATAGCGGCGGCGACCAGGGCGGCGAGTTTGCCGTGGATGCGCTGTTTCGCGGGCCGGTGGCGGCGTTCGGCGGCGTGGAATATCAGACGCCGTGGAATCCGCTGGTCATGCAGCTGGAGTACGAGGGCAATGACTATAGCGATGAACCCGCTGGAGCGGATCTTGAGCAGGATAGCCGTTTTAACGTCGGCGCACGGGTAGCGCTGACCGAGGGGCTGTCGCTGCGCGGCGGCTGGCAGCGCGGCAATACGGCGATGATGGGGGTTGATTACCGGCTTGACCTGGCCGGCCTCAGCCAGGTCAAGCGCGACCCGCCGCCGGTTGACATTGATGCTGGGCCGCGCCAAAACTGGCAGGCGGTCAGCAACGCGCTAGCAAGCAATGCGGGTATCGCCGTGAGCCGCATCAGCCGCGATGGGAACGACCTGACCGTCAGTGGCGAGCCTACCACCTACCCGTCGCTGCTAGAGAGCGAAGAGCGCGCCGGGCGTATTCTCCACGCTCAGGCGGACGACGACGTGGAGCGCTTTCGTTTCCGCTGGGAAAGCCTCGGCTTGACGCTGCGTGAAGACGTGCATGATCGCGCTTCGCTGGCGGCGGCGGCGCGCTCTAAGGAAAGCGAGAGCGACCACCGCTATGGGATCTACGCCCATGCCGACTTCGGTGATTCCGAGCGCAAGAACTCGCGCGGCAAGACGCTCTACCAGAACCGCTTTCAAGGGGCTAGTTGGAACCTGGCGCCGCGGCTCGATCAGAACCTCGGCGGGCCGGACGGCTACCTGTTCCGCCTGATGGCTGTGCTGAACGGCGAGTACCGCACCGACCCCAACGGCTGGTTCTCGGGTGCGCTTGGCTGGACTGTCTGGGATAACTTCGACGATTACGATTATATCTCAGACTCTGAATTGCCGCGGGTGCGCACCTATATTGGCGACTATTTATCCGAGTCCAGCCTGGGCATCGAAAATCTGCAGTATACCCGTACCGCTCAGCCCGGCGATAACTGGTACGCCATGGGCTATGGCGGGCTGCTGGAGATGATGTACGCCGGCGTCGGCGGCGAACTATTATACCGGCCTTTCAACCGCGGCTGGGCAATGGGCATGGATCTCAACTGGGTGCGTCAGCGGGAGTTCAAGCAGGGCTTTGGTCTGCGCGACTACGATACCTGGACCGGCCACTTAAGCGCCTACGTCGATACCGGGGTCGAGGATGTTCTCGCCAAGGTTAGCGTTGGGCGGTATTTAGCCGGTGACTATGGCACCACCCTGGATCTCTCGCGCGAGTTTGACTCGGGCGTGCGTATCGGCGCCTGGGGCACTTGGACGGACGCCGGCGACGACTACGGCGAGGGCAGCTTCGATAAGGGGCTTTATCTATCGATTCCCTTCAACGCGATGTTTACCCGCTCGACTCGCTCGAGGGCCAATATTGGCTGGCAGCCGTTGACCCGCGATGGCGGCGCTAAACTCGGCCGCCGTGCGAGTCTCTACGACCTTACTGAAGAGCGTAATCTGGGAACGTACTGGGACGACTATTCGGGCAGCTGGGACTAACGCATGGATCCGCGCATCACCGATAGCCTCTATGCCACCTGCTATGCACGCTACTCCGAGATTGATGCCAAATTCAAAAGCAGCGCCTACTGCTATAAATGGCAGTAGGCGCTGCTTTTTTTATAGTCTCTGTGATACCTTTGCCGCACTATTTTTGCCGTTATGTCCGAAACGGGGTGCCCCATGGCGTATAAACGCTTTGCCTTTGTTATCGCCGATTTGTACGGCGGCGGAGCGCAAAAAGTACTCTTGAATACCGCCGAAGGCCTGCGTCAAAGAGGGCATACGGTGCGCGTGTTTATGCTGCGCGACGTCATCGAGCACGAGCTGCCGGCGGGGCTTGATATTGTCAATTTGGCGTTGATCAATAAGGTGACCAAAGCCGTTTCCAATGTGGCGCTGGAAAAATACCAGGCGCAGAGGATCCGTAAGGCACTCGAGGCGTATGGGCCCGATAGCATTATTTCCTGCTCGTGCGACAAAATCACGCGTCACATCAAACACCCCAGGCTGTATTTCTGGATACACGCCAACAGCATCGCCGGGCTGCCACCCGAGGCACCCGAGGCCAGAAAAAAGATAAAAAAGCTGCAGCGCTTCTATCACGCCCGTCACCTGATCACCGTCTCTCAGGGTATCAAGGCATCGTTACATGACCTTGCCGGACTTCTGCCGGACAGGATGCGGGTCATTTATAATCCTTTCGATCAGGACGCTATCAGGCTGGCGGCGAGCGAAGAAAAAGCGCTGCCTCATGCGCCACGCAGCTATTTTCTTCACGTGGGTACCTTCGAGCCAAGAAAGCGCCACGACCGATTGCTGAAAGCCTATGCGGCAAGCCATGCCAGCTCACCGCTGGTGATATTGGGTAAGGGCAAAGCCAATGAAAAACAGGCGATTCAGCAACAGATCGATGAGCTGGGGCTATCAGAAAGCGTGACGATGCTGGACTACCAGAGCAATCCTTATCCGCTAATTGCCAATGCTAAAGCGCTTGTTCTGACATCCGATAGAGAAGGCCTGCCTACCGTGCTGATTGAAGCGCTATTGCTGCACACGCCGGTGATCAGCGTCGACTGCCCCAGCGGTCCGCGTGAGATACTCACCCAGGAATTTGCCGAGTTTCTTGTCGCCCCCGACGACGCAGCCGGGCTAGCCGAGGCGATTGCACGAATGGATCGTGATCCCGTTGTCGTTGAGCCTCGTCATTATCAGCCGTTTCTCAAGGAAACCGTGCTGCCGCAGTTCGAAGCGCTGTAGGACATGCTGCCGATGACGCTGCTGAATCTACCCTTCGATGGCCAGCCACACCGCTATCTGGTGTTTCACCCAAAGCGCCTGCCCGATACGCTGACGTTTGCCAGCAACGCGACTACCCAAACGTTCGAGTCGATGGCTAGCAGCCGTTTCTTTCTCTCCCAGAACGGCAGCCTTCTGGCCAAGGTGGTGCCGGATAAGTTTGATCGGCGGCAAACGCCGGGGAAGTGGCTGCTGCGCGACTATGTGGAAAAACGCTGGCTGGGGCAATCTGATGCCCGCAAGGAGTTTCGTTGCGCGCGTATTCTGCAGCGGATCGGCTTGCAGACGCCGTTCTATTACGGCTGGGGCGTCTCGCTCGACCCCGCCAATAGCAACGCCTCGCTGTTGCTGATGGAGCGCATCACCGATGCCCGCCTGGGCGGGGATGCCTTCAAGGCGATGGACGAGCCGGCCCGGCTACACTTTATTGACCGGCTGTGCGCTGAGGTCGCAAGTATTGCACGTCACGGCTATGCGGTGCGCGACCTGCACCATAATAACCTTATGCTCCGCGAGTACGTGGGCCAGGGCGTTAATGAACGCGCGGGTGAAAGCAGTACGTTGATTTGGCTTGATACGCACCTGCGGCGTCTGCCGCGTAGCCCCAAGGCCCGCGAAAGGGCGCTGCAGCGCTCGCTGACGGCGGAAAAGCTCGGTGGCGAAGCGTATCGCCAGCGTGCTGAGCAGCGTCTGGGTGAGTTACTCGTGTCGTTCGGCGGGTAAATCCGGCCCCATTCCCTGTCAGGAAAAACACTATGCCCCAACGTACTGATCACCGCTATCCGCTGGCACCGGCGCTAACGCTTGCGGTGAGCCTCGATACCAGGGGTGGGTTTGTCTGCCAGGACGCGCTACCCGAGGGCACTTGCGTCGCCGATATGACCTGGATGCTGGCAGTCGACTACCGCGCCAGCGGGCGCTGGGCGCTGCCCGGCGTGACCACCTGGCAAGGCGAGCGCGAGTGCTTCACCCAATACCTGGAGCCCAACGAAGCCGGTGCCCGGCTGATCAACCTCACCGGTATTACCCGGCTCGATAACATCTGTCTGGTAGCCAAGCGCTGCCGGCTGGCGCCGCGCGCGACCCTGCTGGGGTTTATGCCCCCCGCGTTAAGTGACGAACCGCTGCTGATTCTCGCCCCGCACCCCGACGACGCCGAACTGGCCGCTTACGGCCTTTATCAACGGCATGCGCAGGACAGCTGGATCGTGACCCTGACCGCCGGCGAGCGTCAGAAGCGTCTCGATCAGCAATACCTGCCCGGCCTGGACGGCGATGCGGCCAGCGCCAGCCGCCGCAAAGGCGAAATACGCGCCTGGAACAGCGCGACCACGCCGCAGCTGGCCGGCGTAACGGCCGACCGGTTGATCATGCTTGGCTACTTCAATGATACCTTGACTACGCTTTTGGCCGAGCCCGATCAAGACGTGCCCAGTATCGAGGCGCCCGACCTGACGCCGGCGCTATTCCGGCGCTGGAATACCCGGGCATTGCCTACCGATTCGCCCCGCGATTCACTTTGTGGTCAACCGCTTGAGGAGGGGCCACGCAACCGCGGCGCTGACCTGCTGGAAGATCTCATCGGCTTGATCGAGCATATCCGCCCGGGTGTTGTAGTTGTTACCCACCCCGAAATAGACCCGCACCCCGATCATCGCGCCACGGCCCGAGCATTGGCGCTGGCGTTGGCGCAAACGCAGCATCAGCCGCGCGAGGTGCTGCTATATGCCAACCACCTCAAGGGCGTGCGCGGGTTTCCGCGCGGCCCCGCCCACGCGGCCGCCGGCGTTTGGCCGCTCGACCAGCAGGACTCGGGCTTTGGGCCATGGCGGCTTTACAGTGAAACGCTGGACGACGAAACGATTCGTCAGAAAGCCGTCGCGCTGCACAGCATGCACGACCTGCACGTCCGCGTGAATCTGGATAAACGCCTAAAACGCGGGATTGCCAGGCGCCTTGGCGGCCTGCCGGCAGATGCTTGGAAAGATTACGGGCCGCACGATTATTTTCAGACACACCTCAAGGCGCACGAGGTGTTTGCCGTGATCGACACGGCCATGTTTGTGGCGCGGTTTAGCGCTTAGCCAGCGCCAGATAGCGGGTTACGACTTGAACGCGCGACAACTCGCTAACCGCTTGTTCAGGCACTGTTATAGGCTGCTTCACCACATCACGAATGGCATCGGCAAACGCTGACGTATCGTTCATAGGCACCAGATAACGGCTTAGCTCACCGGTGAGTATTTCGCGTGGGCCCGATGGGCAGTCGGTGCTGACGACGGGCGTGCCGCAGGCAAGGGCCTCGGCAATCACCAGCGGAAACCCTTCGTAATCAGAGCTCAACAAAAGCGCAGTGGCGCGTTTCATATAGCCATAAGGGGTGTCGCGATGGCCCAGCAATGTGACGTTATTCTCAAGCCCCAGCCGCTCGACCTGTTGGCGTACCGCTGGGCGATCGCCACCTTCACCCACGATCAATAAGGGTAAGTCGACGCCGCTTTGCCGGTAGCCTTCGAGCAGGCGGTCAAAGCGTTTGGCACGCTGGTCAAGACGCCCGACAAACAGCAGGAAGCGCTCGGGAACGTCGTGGGGCGAGACCATGGCCTGGCGGCGAATAGCTTCAAGATCCAGCGGGTTATGCAGGCATACAGCCTTGGTCGCGCGTACTTTCATCACCGAGCGCAAACGGTCGATGATGCCTTGGGATACGCCGATAACCTTGCGACCTGAGTAAAGTCTGGCGACTTTCAGGCGCTTGATCCGGCGGGTGAGCCCCGATTTGTTGCCCAGAAAGGCGACCACCGGGTCGGCGTGCAGGCAATACCAGGCCCGGTTGGCCAAGCGGCTGCGGCTCACCACCTGGTGGGCGTGGTGCAGATGCGCTACCACCAAGTCGAAGTCCGCGGCGTCGACGCCAGTTCCATTCTGCTGGCTTAGCCAGTTGTCGAGCTGTTGCGCATGCAGCGCATAGCGCCGTGCGCGCTCAAACCGCGAATTAGGTGTGAACGGCAGACAAATGCACGGCACCTGCGGCGGCAACGCGTGCGCTACCCGGTCGCTCAGCACCACCAGGGTTACCGAGGCCCCCTGGTCCACCAGCCCCCAAATGAGGTCGCGCACGACGATGGGGGCGCCGCCCGCATCGAGATGGTCAACGACAAACAGAACGGACGTCATTGGTCACTCCTTGTTTTATGGCCTACCGTACGCAATTCAGAAAGGCGTCAGCAATGCGCTCGGGGCGAAAGTCATCCAGCCAGGCATCGTTAATCGGCGGTTTTTTACCGCGTGTATGCCGGTACAGGCCGGCGGCCAGCGCGGCCTCGGAGTGCGCGACAACGCTACCTTCAAGGTCGCCTTTGAGAATTTCGCGAATGCCGCCGGGGCAGTCGACGCTGAGTACCGGCGTATTGCAGGCAAGCGCTTCAAACAGCACGATGCCCATGCCTTCAAACCGTGAGCTGAGTACGAATAGCCGCGCGTGGCGCATCCACGGGTAGGGGTTGGCCTGCTGGCCGGTGAAAATAACGCGTTCGGTGAGGCCCAGCGAGCCCGCCAGCTGTTGCAGCCGCTCCTGCTCCTGGCCGGCTCCCACCAGCACCAGCGGCATCGTCACGCCGCTTTGTGCGTAGGCGCGCAGTAGCAGCGCCTGGTCCTTGGACGGCACCAGGCGGCCAACGGTGACCAGGTAGGGCTCATCGGGAATGGCTGGCTGCGGCTCGAGCATGCGTCGGCGGATGCTTTTGAGCGGGCAGGGGTTGGGAATGACCGTTAGCGAGGCGGGTGTGAAGCGCCATATTGCCATGGCTTCGCGCAGGCTTGCGGCCACGCCGGACGATACCGCGACCAGGTGCCGGCGGTGGAGCAGGCAGCGCGCAAACAGCCGGCGGCTGAGCTTGTTACGCAGGCTTTGCCGGCTGTTGCCGTTGGCGTGTAGTACGCTTTCGAGCGTGTAGCAGGCGCGCCGGTCGCGAAAGCTCCATAGCTGCTCGGAGGTGCCCGCGCCGCGAAAGACCAGACGATCCACTTTTCCATGGCGGCGCTCGAAGGCCATGAGCCATAGCCAGAATACCGCACCGCCCATAATGCCGGTGCCCAGGTAGACCGAGCGCTTGAGCAGCGGGTTCAGCACCAGCCTTGCCAGCAGCTCCAGCGCAAAGCCGACCAGGGTGGCGCGGGCCCACCAATGGATAGGCAGACAGTGCTGCTTTACCGCAAGGTGCTCGGGGCGTAGCGGGTTATCGATACGCCGCAGGCTGAGCAGGTGACTTTCATGGCCGGCTTCGGCAAAGGCGTCGGCCAGATTTACCGCCACGCGTTCCATGCCGCCCATTTTCAGCGAGCGTACTACCACGAGCGTACGCATTAGCGCGCCTGCCCGGCCGCGAGTGCCGGCTGTTGCGCTGCGGCCTGCTGGCGTTGCCAGCGCCAAATATGGGTGACCAAACCGCCGACGATCAGGTTGTGTATATACACGCCGGTCCAGAAGCTGTTGTAGGACTCAAACTGATTGACTACCACCCAGTAGATAAAAAATGCCGCGCCAAACAGCGCTATATCCCCCGGGAGCATCCCCGCCCGCCAGGCGCGCCAGCAGCCCTGCCCGATCCAGACGGTCAGCGCGGCAATCACCGCGAGACCCAGCAGGCCGTAGGCCACCCAGATTTCGATAAAGAAATTGTGTAAATGGCCGAAGTTCTCCTTCACGAAGTCGGGAAGCCAAGGCGTATGTTCAATGACCAGGCTGCGCCCCTGGCTGCCCCAGCCGACCCAGGGCCGCTCGTCAATCCACTCGGCGGCTGCCCGCCAGGTATTAACCCGAATGCCCACGCTGGTATAGGGGATGTCATCAAAATGCCCCGTTGCGACACGCTCGATCACGTCGCTTTCGGTCATCAGGCGCTTGGCCAGCGTCCCGTGTAGCGAAGCCGTCGCCAGCCCAACCAGCAGCAGCGCTACCAGGCTAGCGAGGCCGAAGGCGCGTAGCGATAGCCCCCCGCGGTGCAGCCATTGGTAACCGAGGTAGAGCACTAGCGCCAGCGCCAGCGCCAGGCCCAGGGCCAGCCATACCGCCCGGGTTTGCCCAATCAGTACGGCGGTTACCGACATCAGTACCAGCACCAGCCACAGGCCGATGCGCCAGCCGCGATAACGCGCGGGGCGCAGCATTCGCGGTGCCAACACCACGAGACCAAGTAATACGACGCCGTACATCATCGACGCGTGCTGCTGGTTGCGAATGCCAAAGCCTACCCGCTCTCCGGCCAGGCCGTTCACCCAGTCTTCCAGCCCGCCGAGTATCAGCGTGGCAACCACGAAAGTGATAGCCGCAAGCCCCCAGACTCGCACGGTGTTTTGCGTACTGCCCCCCAGCCACCAGGCCACCGCGATAAAGATAAATAGCTTGGCCAGGCGGTCCAGCTGGGGGTTATCTGCCACCCAGTCGGGATGATGCTGGTAGCCCAGCCACCACGACAGGCTCTGCACGGCCAGCGCCGCGAGCAGCAGCCACAGCGGCACGCTGTTGCGCATGCCCCGGCCATAAATCAGCAGCGCCGCTAATCCTAGCAAAGCACAAGCGGCTTCTGCTGCGTGGCCAACGTCTGGCCATAATACGCGCAGTCCGGCATACAGCAGCAGCGTGGCAACGCCAACGGCCCATAACGCCGGGGGGCAGCGCCAGGTATCGGGGCGCTGCCACAGGGAGGAGCACAAAACGTGGGGTAATATCACAGCCGAAGAAACCTCAGTCATCCTGTCGTGGAAAGCGCGCTACTTTACCCAAGCCTTAAAAAAGCAGCGGTTGATTGTTATCGCACTTACTTTTTATGCAGCTCGTTGAGCTTGGCGTATTTCATATAGGCGTGAAACGCCGTGGTCACCGCCACTAACACGCCATCCGCGCCCTGAAACATACCGCCTTTAAAAATGAGCTTGCGAATCATCGCACTAACGCTGTGCAGCACGGGGCTGAAGGCAGAGGATTTTTTGCCTCTGGCCTTCATCGCCCAGGCGTCTCGGGTCGAGAGCGCGTTGATGCGATACACCCAGTCGGCCAGGTCTTTATAGGTGAGGTGGGTGATATGCGCGCGAGTTTCTACATGCCGCGGTGCCTTGACCGACGAGTGGGCTTTTTTATCGAGGTAGCCCGAGGTCGTGCGGTTGTATAATCGGGTGACCGTGTCGGGGTAAAAGCCCGCGGCCTTGATCCAGTGCTGGCCGACGTAGTTTTTGCGCCGGAAGCTGAACGCCGTTGCGGTGTCGGACAAGTCTAGCGTATGGATAGCGCGAATGGCGTCGTCGTCGAGGCGTTCGTCGGCGTCGAGCGCCAGAATCCAGTCGTTGTTCGCGTAGGGCACGCCGAAGGCTTTCTGCGGCCCGTCACCGAGATAGTCCTGATGGATCACGCGGGCGCCGAGCCGTTCTGCAAGCGTCACGGTATCGTCGACGCTGCCCGAATCCACCACGATAAGCTCGCTGCAAACGTGGTCAAGTGACGCCAGGCAGTCACGGATATTATCGGCTTCATTCAGGGTAATCACGATGCCTGTTATCTGCATGGCTTCCACCTGGTGTTATAAAGGGTTAGGGGGATCAAAATGGCGCTCGGCCATCAAAAAGCGCGGCGATTCCGTCGGCCGCGGCGGGGATATCCACGGCCGCCATATCCTGGGCTTTGGCGTCGGATGGCGGGCTGAAGGCTAGCCGTTTTTCAGCGGCGTTGCAGGTCTGCCAGCGTAGCGCGGTGGCCGAGCGCTTGGCGGGATAGAACCCCGCCGTGGCGATATTCAAACAGCCCGCCATATGTAAAGGCCCGGTGGAGCCCGCGATCAGCAGATCAGCGCCGGCAAGCGAATGGCCAAATGCCACTACGTTTTCGCTGGCAGGCAATAGTGCCGCCGTCAGGCCGTTGGCCTGAAGCGTTTGGCAAAGCTCGGCGGCCTGTGCTTCTTCGCCCGGCCCCGCGCTGATCAGCCAGCCGGTCTGCGTCTGCGGCTGGGTATCGACCCGCCGCTGAACGCGCTGCGCTAGCGCAGCGTACTGGGCCAGGCTCAGGTTGACCGCCGAGCCGCCGCTGCCGGGGTGAATCACAATTAGCCGAGGTTTTCTCGAGCCGGAGGCCGGTAGCGTTGCCAAAAGCCGGGTGCGCGCCTGGGAGCGAGCTGCTTCATCGAGCGGCCAGAAGGGCGGCTGGGCAGGCGCGTCATATGCTTTCCCCAGGCGTTGGAGAAGCGCCTGCGCGAGTTCAACGTTGTACTGGTACTCGGGCTTTTCCGAGCGCGAGCGTCGTTGACGAATGCGTACGTTATAAAATACCTGCACCCACTTGGTGGCCGGTGCAACGCGCAGGGCAATACCCGCCCGCCAGCTGAGCCAGCCGATTCGCGGCGTAGAGAACAGGGTTAGTACGGCGTCGAAGCGGCCTGCTTTTATACGCGCCAGCAGGTCGTTTTGCGCGCGGCGTTCGGCTGCGTCGCCGGGGTCAATCACCACCTCGTCAACCCACGGGCACGCCGCCGCCATTGCTGCCGTATAATGCGGCACGAGCACGCTAATATGCAGCGTCGAGTCGGCTTGCTTTAACGTTGCCAGCGCCGGCCACGCGAGCATGAAATCACCCAGCTTATCGTTGCGTACCACGAGAAGTCGGCAGGCCGCAGACGGCGGATGGCTCATGAAGGCTCCTTATGGCGGGTCGCAAGAAAAAGATCACTGGCTGATAGGCTGTTGCAAAGCGTTTTATAAACAGGAGGACGCGTGGCCCAAAAAATCATGCAAATTTGTCTCTCCCGTGGCTGGGGGGGGCTGGAGATGTATCCCGCGCGAATTATACCCGAATTGCAGCGCCAGGGGGCGGCAAGCTACGGGCTGGCGCTAGAGGCGTCGCGCGTGGCGGCGAGTATGCGGGAGGCGGGCGCCGAAGTGGTTACCGTAGCAGGCGCAGGGCAAGCGCTGCTGCAGCTGGGCAAGCTGCTGCGCTACATTGATCGCCACGGCATCGATACGCTGCACTGCCACAAGTCGAGCGATCTGCGCGTGGCATCCCTGCTGGCTACGTTCAGGCCCTCGCTGCGGCTATTTTTTACCGAACACATGGGGGTCAAGCGGCCCAAAAAAGGGCTCTATCACCGCTTCGCCTACGCCAGGGTGGTGCGTGTTTTTTCCATCAGCCAGGCAACTTATCAGCGCAACATCAAGGCGCTGCCGCTGCCCGCCGAGCGTATTCACTGTTTGGGGCTAGGCGTCGATACTACGGCGTATGACGCGCCGCTATTGCCGCGCCAGGCGCTTAAGCTTCCGGCACAGCGCGACTTGATTGCGTTGCCCGGGCGCATTACGCCGGGCAAAGGGCATGAAACCTGGCTGGAAGCCCTGGCCTTGCTGGATCGCAGCGCTTGTTGGCAGGCGCTGATCATCGGCGGAATGCGCGCAGAAGAGGGCAGCGATGAGGCCTTTGTGGCGCGCCTCAAGATACAAATCAGCGCGCTGGGGCTCGAAGAGCGGGTGACCTTTATGGGCTTTCGCCGCGACTTGCCCGCGCTGCTAAAAGCCGTTGACATCGTCTGCGTGCCGTCGCGCAACGAGGCGTTTGGCCTGACGGTGATTGAAGCAATGGCGGCGGGCAGCGCCGTGGTGGGCGCCGACAGCGGGGCGATCCCTGAGCTGATCGACGACTCGCGCGGCCGGCTGGCAGAGCCTACCTCGCCGCAGGCGTGGGCCAGCGCACTGGCCGAGCTGCTGGGTGATGCTGCGCTGCGCGAGCGGCTGGGAGAGCATGCCAAGCAGTGGGTAGCCGAGCACATGACGCTACACGCCCACGTGCAGAAGCTGCTGAGCGAATACCGGCGCGTCGCCTAAGTTACGTTTTATCTGCCCGGGCTCGGTAGGCCTGGCGGATCCGGGCGGCGTGCGCCTCGGCGGTGGGGCTGAATTTCGCCAGCGAGCGCTCGAGCCGCGCCAGATTGGCCTCCCGCCATTTTCCCGGTGCGCGCAGCCGGCAGCGGTCCAGATCGATCAGCCAGGGGGTGTCGTCGGCGTCGATGAGGATATTGCGCGCGTTGAGGTCGACGTGATCGAGTCCCGCGTCGTGAAAGCGGCGGATCATGCGCCCCACGCGCTCAAGCAGTAGCGGCGTGGCCGTGGCGTTTTCCAGCCGCTCGGCGAGCGCCCCGGCACCGGCAATCCGCCGGGTGATCAGCGTGGCCTCGTAGGTAAACCGGTGGCGGGTGACGCACACGGCCACCGGGCGGGGCACCGGCAGCCCCAGGCTAAAGAGCCGGGCGGTCAAGCGTATTTCGCGAAAGGCACGGGTGCGCTCAATGCCCGTCCACAGATAGCGCGCCTGGCTCAGCCGGGCGACCAGCCCGCCGCGCCGGTAGGGGCGCAGCACCCACTGTTCGGCCGCCCCCGGGTACGGGGTGATGAACAGGCTGCTGCCGCGCCCGGGCGCCTCGCCCGTCACCTGCCCGCGCGCGCGCCAGTAGTCCGGAGAGAACGCATCCGGGCAAACCGGCGCGGGCGGGCTTTTGTGTGATTCCGGCGCGTCACATAGAATGGCCGCATCGTGTAACATTAGACTTTTATTCTGCCGGAGTGCCGCTAAGCGCATGAAGCCCTCTCTGCCTGCCAATCCTCGCCATATTGCCATTTTGCGCCTGTCCGCGCTGGGCGATGCGTGCAATCTCGTGCCCACGATACGCGCGCTGCAGCGCCGCTGGCCCCAGGCGCGTATCACCTGGATTATCGGCAAGGGGGAGCACAGTTTACTGGCGGGGCTTTCCGGCGTCGAGTTCGCGGTTTACGACAAGTCGACCGGCCTTGCCGGCATGCGCGCGCTGTGGCGCGAATTGGCCGACACCCGCTTTGATGTCTTGCTGCATATGCAACAGGCGCTGCGCGCTAGCGTACTGTCGCTGGGGCTCAAAGCCGACGTGCGACTGGGGTTTGACAAAGCCCGCGCCAAGGACGCGCAAAACTGGTTTACCCAGCATCAGTTGCCCGCGCACCCTCGCGCTCACGTGCTCGAGTCGTTCATGGATTTCGCCCGCGCGCTGGGGGTCGAGGACGACCGGCTGGAATGGAACTTGTCGGTGCCGCCGGAGGCTTACCACGAGGCGCGCCTGATCAGCGGCGAAGCGCCTTATCTGGTGATCAATCCGTGCAGTAATATGCGCCTGCGTAATTTTCGTAACTGGTCGGTGGAAGGCTACGCCAGCGTGATCGAACACGCCTGGGTGCAGCACGGGCTGAAAAGCGTGCTCACCGGCGGCAAAAGCCCACTCGAACGCGACACCGGCACGCAAATACAGGCGCTGTGCCAGCCCCACAGCGTGATCAACGCCGTGGGTGACACCTCGCTCAAAGGCGCGCTGGCGCTGATTGACCAGGCCCGCGCGGCGATTGCCCCCGATACCGGCCCCATCCACATGGCTAACGCGCTGGGCACGCCGGCGCTGGGGCTTTACGCCACGACCAACCCGCTTCGCGCCGCGCCCTATCAGTGGCGCGATTTTGTCGTCAACGCCTACCCGCGGGCAGTACGCACCTACCTGCACAAGTCGGTCGATGACGTACCCTGGGGCCAGCGCGTGCGCCACCCCGAAGCCATGCTGCTGATCAAGACCGACGAGGTCATCGCCCAGCTTGAAGCGCTGCTCGAGCACACCACCGCCGAAGGAACGCCCGATGAACGTTGACTTGAACGCTCTGGAACACGCCCGCGTGCTCATCGCCGGCGACGCGATGCTCGACCGCTACTGGCACGGCGGCACTTCGCGCATCTCGCCCGAAGCTCCGGTGCCCGTGGTGCGCGTGGAAGACGCCGACGACCGCCCGGGGGGAGCCGCCAACGTCGCGCTCAACGTCGCCGCGCTGGGCGCCCGCGCTGCCCTTGTTGGCGTAGTAGGCCAGGACGACAACGCCGCGCGGCTGACCGAGCAACTCGCCGCGTCCGATGTGAGTGCCCACTTTCAGTACAGCTCCGATGTTCCCACGATTACCAAATTGCGGGTGATGAGCCGCAACCAGCAGCTGCTGCGGCTGGATTTCGAGCAGCGCCTCGACGGCGTCGATACTACCGAGCTGGTGGCCCACGCCGAGCGCGCGCTGGCGGATCACGACGTGCTGATTCTTTCGGATTATGGCAAGGGCACGCTCAACCGCGTGGAACAGCTGATCCAGGTGGCCCGCGCGGCGGGCAAGCGCGTGCTGGTTGACCCCAAGGGGACTGATTTTCGCAAGTACCGCGGCGCCAGCCTGATGACCCCCAACCTGGGCGAGTTCGAAGCGATTGTGGGGCACTGCGCTACCGACGCCGAGCTTGCCACGCGGGGCGAAGCGCTGCGCGCCGAACTCGAGCTCGAAGCGCTGCTGATTACCCGCAGCGAAAAGGGCATGACGCTGATTCGCGAAGGTCAACCGCCGCTGCACCTTGCCACCCGCGCCCGCGAAGTGTTCGACGTCACCGGCGCCGGCGACACCGTTATCGGCATGATGGGGCTGGCGCTGGCTGCCGGGCACGGCCTGCCCGAGGCGATGATGCTCGCCAACCTGGCCGCCGGGTTGGTGGTGGCCAAGCCCGGCACCGCCACGCTGTCGCTGGGCGAGCTGTATACCGCGCTGCACGGCGACACGCTGGCCGAGTTTGGCGTGATTGGCCAGACGGCGCTGATGGATGCCGTACGCGTGGCCCAGTCGCGAGGCGAGCGCGTGGTGATGACCAACGGCTGCTTCGATATTCTCCACGCCGGCCATGTGGGTTATTTGGAGCAGGCCCGCAAGCTCGGCGACCGGCTGATTGTGGCGGTCAACGACGACGCCTCGATTGCGCGGCTGAAAGGCGCCGACCGGCCGATCAACCCGCTGGAGCGGCGCATGCAGGTGCTGGCCGGGCTGGGCGCGGTAGACTGGGTGGTGCCGTTCGCCAACGATACGCCCCGGGCGCTGATCGAAGCCGTGCTGCCCGACGTGCTGGTCAAGGGCGGCGACTACCGCCCCGAGGATATCGCCGGCGGCGACGCGGTGCGGGCCCACGGCGGCGAGGTCAAGGTGCTTAACTTTGAGGACGGCGTCTCGACCTCGGCGATGATCGCCACCATTCTCGATCGCGGGCGCTAAGGTGGCACGCTGGCCGCGGCTGGCCTACTCTCGTTGCGTCTACAGTGCGGTGCTCTATGCGCTGTCTCCGCTGATTATACAGCGGGTGTGGCGTGAGCAAGTGCCCACTTACTCGCGCGGACAGCGGCTGGGGCTGGGCCCGGAACTGGGCGATAGCGCCGGCGCACCGACGCTGTGGCTGCACTGCGCCTCAGTAGGCGAGGTGCGCGCGGCGCGCCCGCTGATCGAAGCGCTGCTCGAGCGCTATGCCAATCACCGTTTGCTAGTCACTACCATGACAGCGACGGGTGCCGAGCAGGTGCAAGCGCTCGCTAACGAGCTGCCGGCCGCGCTTGCTTCGCGACTTGAGCACCGTTTTATTGCGTTAGACTTTCCCGGCAGCGCGCGGCGCTTTGTGGCGCGGGTGCGCCCGGCGCTGGCGATCATGTTTGAAACCGAGCTATGGCCGAACCTGCTGCACGCCTGCCGGCGCCGCGGCGTGCCGGTGGCGGTAGTCAACGGCCGGCTTTCGCCCCGCGCCTTCGAGCGCTACCGGCGCATCACGCCGCTGATGCGCGAGGCGCTTGCTAGCGTTAGCTGGCTGGCGGCCAAATCCAGCGCCGATGCCGAACGCTTTGCCGCGCTGGGTATGCCGCCCGAACGCACCGACGTGGTGGGCTCGCTAAAATTCGAAAATCGCCCCGCTGCCGCGGCGCTTGAGGTGGGTAAGCGCTTACGTGCGGCAATTGAAGTAGAGGGTGTAAGCCGGCATGAGGGCGGCCAGCGCTCGGTGTGGGTCGCAGGCTCCACCCGCGACGGCGAAGAAACCGCGCTGCTGGAGGCCCACGCAAGGCTCCGGCAGCGCCATCCCACGGCGCTGCTGATACTGGTGCCGCGCCACCCCCAGCGCTTTGACGCGGTGGCCGGGGAATGCCTGGCGGCAGGCTTCAGCATCGCGCGGCGCAGCCTCAAAGAGGCCGTAGTGGCGCAGACGGCGGTGTACTTGGGCGATACGCTGGGCGAGCTTGGGGCGCTTTACGCCGCGGGCGATGTCGCCTTTGTCGGCGGCAGTCTGGTGCCCCTGGGCGGACAAAATGTGGTCGAGCCGGCAAGCCTGGGGCGGCTGACGTTGACCGGCCCGTCGCTTGAGAACTTCAGTGACGTGGCCGAGCCGCTAAAAGCCGCCAGGGCGCTTGAGCCGGTGGCGGATGCCGGCGCGTTGGCGGATGCGCTGATTCATGCCTTCGACAACCCCGTTGAGGCGCGCCAGCGGGGCAGCGCCGGCCAGGCGGTCGTTGCCCAGCAGCGCGGCGCGCTTGAGCGCACGCTGGCGGGGCTTGGCCGGCTGCTGACGTTTGGCTAACGGTCTTAGCGCAGCGCGGTGCGCTCGACGCCGTCGCCTTTGCCCAATAGCAAAACGTCGGCGCCGCGGGCGGCGAACAGCCCGTTGGTGACCACGCCGGCAATGGCGTTGAGCCGCGCTTCTAGCGCTAGCGGGTCGTCAATATCGAGCTCAAAGCAGTCGATGATCTGGTTGCCGTTATCGGTTATCACGCCCTGGCGGTAGACCGGCTCGGCGCCGAGCTTGACCAGCTCACGGCCGACGTAGGAGCGCGCCATGGGAATCACCTCGATGGGCAGCGGAAATTCACCCAGCTGGGCGACGTACTTGGAACCGTCGGCGATGCAGATAAAGCGCTGGGCGCAGGCGGCGACGATTTTTTCCCGCGTGAGGGCCGCCCCTCCGCCCTTGATCATCTGTAAGTGAGCGTTAACTTCGTCTGCGCCGTCGATATAAAAGGGCAGCGTGCCGACGCTGTTCAGCTCCATCACGTCGATCCCCAGGGCTTCCAAGCGCTCGGCGCTCGCCTGCGAGCTTGCCACTGCGCCCTTGAAGCTATCGCGCAGCGGCTTCAGCCGGTCGATAAACAGGTTGGCCGTGGAGCCGGTCCCAATGCCGAGCACCGTGCCCTTGTCCAGCCAGGGTTCGATTTCCTTGATGGCGGCGTCGGCCACGGCGGCCTTGAGTTCATCCTGGGTCATAAAAAGCCTCTAGCGGTCGGGAAAAAGCGTTGCGCAATCGTATAGTATAACGACCTGGCGCCGCGCTGCCGATACCGACGCTAGACGTCGCCGGTAGCGATCTGCTAACAATGGTAGGCCGCAATAAAGACGCTGCAGGACCGATCTTTCGGTCAGCGCCCCCTATCAGAGCTTTTCGTTCGATCTTTCCGTGCGCCGCCCGGCGCGATATTTCCCGTGGGATACCAGCATGCTCGAAGCTACCGTGAAGAAAATACTCCAGGCCCGTGTTTATGAGGCTGCCTGCGAGACCCCGATTTCCTCTGCCCCGTTTCTTTCGCGTCGCTTCAACAACACGATTTTAATCAAGCGTGAAGATCTGCAGCCGGTGTTTTCTTTCAAGATACGCGGCGCCTACAACAAGATGGCGCAGCTGAGCGATGAGCAAAAAGCCAAAGGTGTGATTACGGCCTCGGCCGGCAACCACGCCCAGGGGCTGGCCATGGCGGCGACGCAAATGGGGGTCAAGGCGACCATTGTGATGCCGCGGATTACGCCGGAAATCAAGGTCGCTGCGGTGCGCGCGCGCGGCGCTAAAGTGGTGCTCAAGGGCGACGCCTTCAGCGCCGCCGCCGAGCACGCCAAGGCGCTGGTCGAAGAGCACGGCTATACCTATGTGCCGCCGTTTGACGATATCGACGTGATCGCCGGGCAGGGCACCGTGGCGGTGGAAATGCTGCGCCAGCACAGCGGGCCGCTGGATGCCATCTTCGTGCCCGTGGGCGGCGGCGGGCTGATTGCCGGCGTGGCCGCTTACGTCAAATATTTGCGCCCGGACATCAAGGTGATCGGCGTCGAATCCGAAGACAGCGCCAGCCTCAAGGCCGCGCTTGACGCCGGCGAGCGCGTGGTGCTGGATCAGGTCGGCGTATTTGCCGAAGGCGTCGCCGTGGCCCAGGTGGGCGAAGTGCCGTTTGCGGTGATGCAGCATCTGGTCGACGGCGTGATTACCGTTACCGCCGATGAAATGTGCGCCGCGGTGAAGGATATATTCGAGGATACCCGCGCGGTGTCCGAAACCTCGGGTGCGCTGTCGCTGGCCGGGCTCAAGAAATACGTTCAGCAGACCGGCGCCGAAGGCGAGACGCTGATGTGCATCAACTCGGGCGCCAACACCAACTTTGACCGCCTGCAGCACATTGCCGAACGCACCTCGCTTGGCGAACAGCGCGAGGCGATTCTGGCCGTGACCATCGACGAGGCGCCCGGCAGCTTCAAAAAATTCTGCCGCACCCTGGGCAAGCGCATGGTCACCGAGTTCAGCTACCGCTACGCCGACGATCGCGCCGCGCATATATTTGTCGGCGTGCAGGTCAACCCCGGCGGCGACGACCGCCAGGCGGTGATCGACAGGCTGCGAGACGCCGATTATGCGGTGGAAGACCTGACCGATAACGAGCTGGCCAAGCTGCATATCCGCCACCTGAGCGGCGGGCGCCCGAGTGCCAACGTAGCCGAAGAGCTTTATCGCTTCGAGTTTCCCGAGCGCCCCGGCGCGTTGATGAACTTTCTCACCCAGCTGCCCCACGACTGGAACATCTCGCTATTTCACTATCGCAACCACGGCGCCGCCTACGGCCGCGTGCTGGTAGGCATGCAGGTGCCCAACGGCGATAGCGCCCATATCGAAGAGCACCTGGACACGATTGGTTACCGCTATTGGCGAGAAAGCGATAATCCGGCATACCGATTGTTCATGGCCTGAGCCATTTTTCGCTATCCGCGAGAAAGCTGCGCTTAAAAGGCGTCTTATGCCATTGTCAGCGGCTAGCCTGGCGCTTTATAGTCCACAGATTAATAATGAGAAGCGTCACTAAAAGCACTGATGCGACACTTTCAGCTCTTGGCGCAATATCACCCGGGGGACAAGACCTCGGGCTTGTTACCTTGGAGAAGCGGTATGCGTCGCAAAAAGCCGGATTTGATTATGGCATTGACCCTCGTGTTTGCCTTGGGGGTTCTCGCCACGGGGTATGCGCAGGCGTTATCGGGTAGCTAAGCAGACGCGTTAACGTGCGCCGCAATAAAAACGGGCTGTGCCATTGCGGCACAGCCCGTTTTTATTGCTTGGCATTCCGCGCTGACGGGCGCAGAGTGCCGGCATCGGTGGCAATCGTGGTCAGCGGGATGTCCCAGGGTTCCACGGGCAGCTGCGCTACCTGCTGGCAGGCGTGCGCCACGCCGATCAGCGCCGGCGCGGGGCGCCGGTGGCGCATGAATGACAGCGTGCGGTCATAAAAGCCGCCGCCCATGCCCATACGGTTGGCGTCTTGATCAAAGCCCACCAGCGGCACGATCAAGGCGTCCAGCGCCCAGGCCGGCAGGCGGTTCCGGCGGTGAGCGCTGAACGCGGCGGCGGGTTCACGGATGCCAAAGCGATTTTTGACCATGGGCGTGTCCGGGCGGTAGGCCACAAACCACAGCGAATTGGCGGCAAACGGACGCAGTACGGGTAAGTAAACGCTTACATCGCGGCGATAAAGCCAGCGCAGAAGCGGCTGCGGATCAATTTCACCGCCCAGGGGCAAATACAGGCTGACGCGGCGCGCGCGGAGCAGTTCGGGAAGCGTTTTTAGCCGGCGGCACAGCTGCGCGGCGGCGGCGCGTTGTTGGCGCGGGGAAAGCGCTCGGCGGCGGCGTTTAAGCTCGCGACGCAGGGCGGTTTTGGCCTGTGCAGGCGAGGTATGATGAGCGTTAGCGGAAGGCCCAGCGGTGAGTATGCTCGCAGGGGGTAACATGTAAGAGTTCTCCAGAGTGCCGCTGTCGTTCTGGCCCTGAACCTAAAGGTTCAGGTGGGTGGCCGCAGCCAGACCGTCAGGCTTTCCGTCGCGCGGACATGCACACGGGTCTGGCTAGCATTAGGCCCCCTGGGTATTACGCATAGGCTCGAGGGACGATAAACGACTGGCGCACACCCCAGAGAACACCGCCATCCTACCAGAGCCTGAGCACCCAGGCCAAAGCCGGGGGCGCCCGCCGGCGGTTTTCACTCCGAGCGGTTTTTCAGCGCGCCGTCGAGGCGCTCGCCCAGGCGGGTAAGTTCGGCTTCATAGCCGCGCCGTTCGTCGAGCGCTTCCAGGAGCTCATTGGCGATGTTAAGCGCGGCCATCACGGTCACGCGGTCGTTGCTGAGCGCGGCACTTTTCGACTGAATGCCGTGCATCGCGCGGTCCAGGTAGCGCGCGGCGCGCACTAATTTGTCTTCTGCCCCCGGGTCGCAGGCAATGGTGTATTGCTTGCCCAGCAGGGAAATTTCTGTTGTCGGACGCTTGGCGTCACTCATCGGTTGCTCCAGCGCAGGCCATCAAAGGATCTATGCGTTAACATTCTCGCACAGGAATGTCTTGCACAGGCAAGAACAAAGCCGCTTGGCTCAGCTGCTTGGCAAAGCGTCGCTGAGCGGTACAGGCCACTTCACTATAAGAGAGCCGCTGTGTCAGGGTCAACGCGCAGCGCCGGGCATGCGCCGCGCGTGCCGATTAATTTGATTACCCGCCACGAAAGGGAGCGTTTTTTATGTCTTTGATCGATGAGCGTCAGGATTTTTCCGACATCGCCGACCTGTTCTTGCTGCACGGCAGTATGCAGTCGCCGGCTTTTCTCGACGGCAGGCTGTGTGCGCTGCTGGCGCTTAAAGACGTCAGCGCGGAAACCTGGCTTGACGAAGTGTGTCAAAGCCTGGGCGTTGAGCAGCCGCGTGATTCGGCCAGCGCCGAACGGCTGCTGGGCTGGCGCCGGCAAACCGTGGAAGCGCTCAGCGCCAGCGAAATGAGCTACGCGCCGCTGCTGCCCGACGAGCTGTTCTCGCTGGCTGAGCAGGCGCAGAGCCTCAAGGAGTGGGCGCTGGGCTTTGTCGAAGTCGGTGAGGAGACGGTGGACGACGCCCAGCGCGACACCTGGTCGCCAACGCTTCGCGAGGCCATGGATGACCTGCCGGCGCTGACCCGTATCGACGCCGACATCGACGACGGCGCTGAGAACGAAAACGACCTCTTTGCGCTGACCGAACACGCGCGGATGACCGCCATGATGCTCTACACCGAGCAGCACCCCGGCAACCCCCAGGTAGAGCAGGTGGATGCGCCGGTGCACTGATCGCGCCCATGGCCCTGCTACTTTTCCCGCACACATCCCTCGCCCCAGGAGTCCCAATGCTACCCGATCTGCTGCCGCGCCCCGCGGCGATTACCCCCGACGCCTACGCCAAACGCCGCGCTGCCTTGATGGCCAAGCTGCCCGCCAATGCTGCGGTGCTGATCCCCGGCGCTTCGCTTGCGACCCGCTCGCGGGATAGCGAGTACCCGTTTCGCCAGAACAGCGATTTCTATTATCTGACCGGCATCGTTGAGCCCGATGCGCTGCTGGTGCTGGTGCCCGGCCGTGAGGCGGGTGCCGCGGTGGTGTTTTGCCAGGATCGCGACCCGCTGTGGGAGGCCTGGACCGGCCGGCGCCTGGGAGCGGAAGGCGTGGTGACCGACCACGGCCTGGACGAAGCGTTTGAAAATGCCGCGCGCGACGCGCAGCTGGGCGCGCTGTTCGCCGGTCGCGAGCGGCTTTACGTGCCGCTTGACGACCCCGAGGCGCTGGCGCTGGCCGAACAGGTTTATACCGAGACGGAGGCAGGGCGCCGCCGGGGCATTACGCCTGTCAGCGGCTTTCACGATGTGAATCCGTTGATCCACGCCATGCGCCTGGTCAAGACGGACGCTGAAATCGCGCTGATGCGCCACGCCGCCGAAATTTCCGCCCGCGCCCACTGCCGCGCGATGCGAGCCAGCGTGGCGGGGCTTAGCGAGTACCACCTGCAGGCCGAAATTGAGCACGAATTTGTTTGGCAGGGCGGCAACGGGCCGGCGTACAGCACTATCGTCGGCGGCGGCGATAACGGCTGTGTACTCCACTACGTGGAAAATTGTGCGCCGCTGGTCGACGGCGAGCTGGTGCTGATCGATGCCGGCGCCGAGTTCGACCTTTACGCCGGCGACATCACCCGCACCTTCCCGGTATCCGGTACCTTCAGCGCCGCCCAGCGCGAGGTGTACGAAACGGTGCTCGTGGCGCAGGAGAGCGCCGTGGCGGCCATCAGGCCAGGCGCTACGCTGAATGACATTCATCAGGGCGTGGTGCGCGACCTGACGACCGGGCTGATTAAGCTGGGGCTGCTTGAAGGCGGGGTGGACGAGCGCATTGCCGACAGCGGCTACCGACGCTTTTACCTGCACTCTACCTCGCACTGGCTGGGGCTCGACGTTCACGACGTCGGTGACTATCGCCTTGACGCCGACACGCCGCGCCCGCTCGAAGCCGGCATGGTGCTTACCGTGGAGCCGGGGCTATATATTCCCGACGCCGAGGATATTCCCGAGCGCTACCGCGGGATAGGAATTCGTATCGAAGACGACGTGGTGGTCACCGCCACCGGCCACGACGTGCTGACCGCCGATGTGCCCAAGCGAGTGGTTGAAATTGAGGCATTAATGGCCAATAAGTGATCGATTTTTAATCAATCATATTTAATTACGTAATTTACGTTACGTATAAGATTTTATCTAATAATCTTGAAGTCACTTAAAAACAGCCGCTTAGGGAGTCAACTATGGATACACCCGCGCATACGATGACGCACGACATCGTGATTGTGGGCGGTGGTCTGGTCGGTGCCAGCCTCGGCTGTGCGCTCGCCCCGCTGATTGAACGCTACGCGCTCAAGGTGGCCATTATCGAAGCCGCGCCGCTGCCGGCGTTCCCGCAGGGGGAAGATTGGCAGCCAAGCTTTGACGCCCGCGCCAGCGCGATTGCCGAAGGCTCGGCGGAGCGCTTTCGCCGGCTGGGGGTGTGGCAGGCCATGCGCCGTGAGGCCTCGCCAATCAAGCGCATCCATATCAGCGAGCGCGGGCGTTTCGGCGCCACGCGGCTAAGCGCGGAGGAGGTTAGCCTCGAGGCGCTGGGCCACGTGATTCCCAATGCCTGGATGGGGCAGGTGCTGCACCGGCGCCTGGCGGAGCTTGATCTTGAATGGCACTGCCCCGCCAAAGTCGAGCGCATTGCGCCGCTGTCCGGCGGCCATCGGCTTGAGCTTTCGGACGGCAGCACGCTGAGCGCTACGCTTACGCTGCTGGCAGACGGCGGGCGCTCGGGGCTGAAAGAACAGCTGGGCATCGACAATCGCCGGGCGGCCTACGAGCAAACCGCGCTGATTGCCAACGTGGGGGTTAGCGAGCCCCACCGAGGCGTGGCCTACGAGCGCTTTACCACCGAGGGCCCGATGGCGCTGCTACCGCTGCCGGGTAACGCCATGGAACTGGTGTGGACGCATCCCGCCGGTGAGGAAGAAGCTCTCATGGCAATGGGCGACGGCGATTTTTTGGCCGCGCTGCAGCACGCCTTTGGCGATCGCGCGGGGCGCTTTACCCGGGTGGGCAAGCGCTATGCCTACCCGCTTTCGCTGGTCACGGCCCGCGAAGCGGTGCGCCCGGGGCTTGCCGTGCTGGGCAACGCCGCCCACGCGCTGCATCCGGTGGCCGGGCAGGGGTTTAACCTGGCGCTGCGCGGGGTGATGGATCTGGTCGAAACGCTCGACGACAGCCTGGCGGCGAGCGGGGCCATTGGCGATATGGCCACGCTCGGCGCGTTTGACCAGCGGCGTGCCCGCGACCGGCGCAGCGTGGTGCGTTTCAGCGACGGGCTGATCCGGCTGTTCGGCGCCAGCGCTCCGCTGCTGCCCCAGGCCCGCGCGGCGGGGCTCATCGGCTTGAATCTGGCCGGCCCGCTGCGTCGCGATGTGATTCGCCGCGCCATGGGGCTTGAGCGTTAATTTCCACCATGCGCCCCGCAGGCGGGCGGTTTGATCAATGAGGCACACCTTGGCTACGAGAACGCATACGCAACAATCCATGCCGCCCGACGCAGCGCCGCCGCCGGCCGACTTTGACGCGCTGGTTGTGGGTGGCGCGATGGTTGGCGCGACGCTTTGTGCGCTGCTGGCCAACGCCGGCATGCGCGTAGCGCTGATTGAAGCGCAGCCCGCGCCGCTGACTTTGGAAACGCTGGATAGCGCGCGGGTAGCGCCCCGGGTCAGCGCGCTGTCGCCGGTCTCTGCCCGGCTGCTGACGCGGCTGAACGCCTGGCAGGCGATGGCGCGCACGCGCGTGACGCCGTACCGTTTTATGCACGTGTGGGACGCCGAAGGCAGCGGCGATATCGCCTTTAGCGCCGACGAGGCCGGGGTGGCCAACCTGGGCCATATCGTTGAAAACAACGTTACGCTCGCCGCGCTGAACGAGCAGATTATGGATCACCCCAACGTCACGCCGCTTTATGGCGCGCGCGTTGACGCGCTGCAAACGTCAAGCAGCGGCCGCTGGCTGACGCTTGATGACGGCCGCCGGTTTGGCGCACCGCTGGTGGTGGCCGCCGACGGTGCGCGCAGCGCGCTTCGCGATATGGCCGACATTGGCGTCGTGGAGGACGACATGCACCAGCACGCGGTGGTGACCACGGTGCGCTGCGAGCGCCGCCACGGCGCGACCGCGCGCCAGGCGTTTGTTGACGGTCAGCCGCTGGCGTTTCTGCCAGTGACGGTTAACGGCGACGAGCGCTACTGCTCGATTGTCTGGTCGGTGACGCCTTTGCGGGCGAAAGCCCTTGAGGCGATGTCTGCCGGGGCGCTGGGTGAAGCGCTGGGCAAAGCGCTGGACTACCGCCTGGGCGCGGTTGAGGTGCGCGACAAGGCGTATGCGTTCCCCCTGGTGCAGCGCCACGCGCAGCGCTACGTGGCGCCGCATTTTGCGCTGATTGGCGACGCCGCGCACAGCGTTCATCCGCTGGCCGGGCAGGGCGTTAATTTGGGGCTGATGGACGCAGCGGTGCTGGCCGAAGAAGTGATCGCCGCCTTCAAGCGCGGCGCACCCTGGGGTGACGCGCGTCTACTGCGCCGCTATGAGCGCCGTCGGCGCGCGGATAACGCCTCGATGCTGGCGCTGATGAAAGGCTTCAAAACGCTATTTAGCACGCGCCACCCCGGTGTCTTGCTGGCGCGTAACGTCGGTATGAGCGGTCTGCACCGGCTGGTGCCGGTCAAGCGCGCGATTATGCGCCAGGCCACCGGGGAGCGCGGCCGCCTGCCGGAAAGCTGCCGTTAGCGGTCGCGGCGGCCGACCACGTTGAGTGCCTTGAGCAGGTTCAGCGCTTCGCCCAGCTGGTAGTCGTCGCGCAGGCGCTCTGAGGCTACCCCGTCGCTGTCCGCTGTCTTGCCCGGGGAGCTCAGATGCCCCTCCAGGTCGGCTTCGCGCAGCTCGAAGCGGCTGTCGGCGATTTCGAGCCGCCCGCGCACGACCTTGACGTCGGGCTCGATGCCCTGCGCCTGAATCGAGCGGCCGTTGGGCGTGTAGTACAGCGCGGTGGTGAGCTTGAGGCCTTCATTTTCGCCCAGCGGCATCACCTGCTGTACCGAGCCTTTGCCGAAACTTTCGGTGCCCATGATCACCCCGCGGCGCTGATCCTGCAGGGCGCCGGCGACAATTTCCGCCGCCGAGGCGCTGCCGCCGTTGATCAGCACGACCAGCGCGACATCGCCGGCGGGCGTTGTCGGCGTGGCAGAAAACGACATCTCGCTGTTATCCAGGCGCCCTTCGGTATAGACCACGCGGCCGTGATCCATAAACAGGTCGGCGATATCCACGGCGGACTGCAAAACGCCGCCGGGGTTGTTGCGCAGGTCGAGCACCAGGCCGTCGAGGGCGCCGCCCTCGGCGCTGTCCAGCATCTCCTCGATGGCGCTTTGCGCCTGCTCGGCGGTGCGCGTTTGAAACTGGCTGATGCGCAGGTAGCCGTAGCCCTTGGACAACAGCTCGTGTTTGACGCTTTCGCTGTGGATCGCTTCGCGGGTCAGGGTCAGCTCGCGCGGGCTGTCTTCGCCCGAGCGCAGGACGGAAATATCTAGCTCGGAGCCCGGCTCGCCACGCATCAGGTTGACGGCCTCGTGCATTGAAATGCCGTCGGTCGAGGTGTCGTCGATGCGGATAATAATGTCGCGCGACATGAGCCCCGCGCGCGAGGCGGGCGTGTCGTCGATGGGGGTAATGATCGTCAGCTGGTTGTTCTCCATGCCGACTTCAATGCCGATGCCGCCAAACTCCCCCTCGGTGGATTCGCGCAGGCTGCGATATTCTTCCTCGTCGAGGTAGGCGGAGTGCGGATCAAGCTCGCTGAGCATGCCGCGCATGGCGTTACGCAGCAGCGTGCGGTCGTCCACTTCGTCGACGTAGGCGCGCTTGATGTGCTCAAACACTTCGGCGAAGGTCTGTATTTCTTCCAGAGGCAGCGCGTCGATATCGGGCTCTGCCGCGCTCGTGCTCGGCGCGGCCATGGCCGGTACCGTCAACGCGAGCGCGGCCGCCGGCAGCAGCGCGGCCAGCAAGCGCCGGATAGAAGCGTGGGTAACAGATGGCGTCATAGTGGCTCCGCAGGGCGATAGGCGACGGGGCGCCGCCGGGAAAACGTCGATCGCGCAAGCTTAGCCCGTCAGCGGCGTGCAATCCAACGCCTGGGGTTGATCGGCTTGCCATTGCGGCGAACCTCGAAATACAGCGCCGCGCGCGACTGGCCGCCGCTATCGCCGACGTGGCCAATCACGTCGCCGCTGGCGACTTGTTCGCCGGGGCGATGGGTAAAGCGCTGCAGGTGGGCATAAAGCGTCATGATGTGATCGCCGTGATCGATGATCAGCAGGTTGCCAAAGCCGCGGATCCAGTCGGCGAACACGACGCGGCCTTCATGCACGGCCTTGACCGGCGTGCCGGCGCCGGAGGCGATGGTGATGCCGTTATGGTGCACGCCCTTTTGGCGCTGGTAATCGGCGCTGATGGAGCCTTGTACCGGCCAGGGCAGGTCGCCGCGGGTCTTGGCCATTTGCGTGCTGGGCGTGGGGCTTGAAAGCCGCGCCATCTGCTCGCGAATCTCTCGCAGCCGCTGCTCGGCCTGCTCGTGGTTCTGCTCAAGCTCGGCCAAATGCTGCGACTGGGTTTGTTCGCGCTGGTCAAGCGTGGCCAAAAGCTTACGGCGCTTGTCGGTACGCCGGGCAAGCGCGGCGCTGTCTTGTTTCAGCGTCTGGTTAGCGGCGTCGAGGCGCTGGCGGCGGTCGGCCAGTTTGTTGGCGTTTTGGCTCAGCGCGTCGTCCAGCCGGGCGATATCGGCCAGCCGCTGATTGCGCGCTCGGCTCAGGCGGTTGAGGTAGGCCTGCATGCGGTCGAGCTCGGCGGGGTTGCCCTGGTTGAGCAGTAGTTTGAGCTGGGGTGAATTGCCTAGTCGGTAAAGCGCGGCCAGCTGGGTGGCCAGCGCGTCAAGCTGTGCCTGGCGCGTTTTTTCCAGCTTCGTCCGGCGCTGCTTTAGCGCGTCGCTTTCTTCAGTGAGCTCGCGCCGCTGCGTTTGCACGTCATCAAGACGCGCGTGAATATCGGCCAGCGCGCTTTCCACTTCCTTAAGCTTGCGTTCGGCGTCGCTGCGCTCTTCGGCGGTGGCCCCGAGGCGCTCTGAAGCCGCGTGTATCTTTTGCCCCAGCGCGTCGAGCTGGTGCTTGGCCGAGGCTTCATCGGCGTGTCCGCCGGCGGGTAGTGCGGCAAGCGACAACGCCAGCAGCGCGCCTGTGAAGCGGTGGCGCACGGTCGAGCGCATCGGTAGGCGGATCAACCTAGCCGGATCAGCGGATTGCCGCTCATCGCCGCGGGAATTTCCTGATTCATCAGGGTCAAAAGCGTTGGCGCCAGATCGCACAGCCGGCCTTCTTCAAGCGTGGCGTCGCGCTTGCCGACGTAGACTAGCGGCACGGAAAAAGTGGTATGCGCGGTTTGCGGCGCGCCGGTAACCGGGTGCACCATCTGTTCGGCGTTGCCGTGATCGGCGGTAATCAGGCAGGCGCCGCCGGCGCGCTCGATGGCCTCGACCACGCGGCCGACGCAGCGGTCGACGGTTTCGATCGCCTTGACCGCGGCGTTGTAGTCGCCGGTGTGGCCGACCATGTCGCCGTTGGCGTAATTGCAGATGATTAAATCGAAGGTGCCGCCATCGATGGCGTCGACCAGACTGTCGGTGAGCTCATAAGCGCTCATTTCGGGCTTTTCGTCGTAGGTGCGCACGTCCTGGGGCGAGGGCAGCAGAATGCGCGTTTCGCCCTCGAACTCTTCTTCGCGCCCGCCGGAGAAGAAAAACGTCACGTGCGGGTACTTTTCCGTTTCGGCGATGCGCAGCTGCTTGAGCCCCCGCCGGGAGACCACCTCGCCGAGGGTGTCGGTCAGGTTGGCCGGCGGAAAAGCCACCGAGGCGGGGATGTCGGCGGCGTACTGGGTCATCGTCACCAGCCCTTCGCCGGCCAGTACCGGCCGCGAGGTGCGCGCAAAGCCGCTGAAGTCGGGCTCGGTGAACGCGCGCGCCAGCTCGCGGGCGCGGTCGGCGCGAAAGTTGGCGAATATGGCCGCGTCGCCGTCTTCCATCACCACCGGGTGGCCCAGCACGTTGATGCGGGTAGCGGCGACAAACTCGTCGGTTTCGCCGCGTTCGTAGGCGGCGCGAAGCGCGGCGCAGGCGCTGATGGCCTCGAAGTCGGCCTTGCCTGCGGTTAATAGCTCGTAGGCGCGCGCCACGCGCTCCCAGCGGTTGTCACGGTCCAGCGCGTAAAAGCGCCCGATTACCGAGGCAATAAAGCCGTTATCGGCGCCCACCAGCTCGGCCAGGCGGGCGTTGACGCGTTCGAGCGAGTGCATGGCGCTTTGGGGCGGCATGTCGCGGCCGTCGAGAAACGCATGTACGTAGATACGCTGGGCGCCGCGGCGGGCGGCAAGCTCGGCCAGGGCGATAAAGTGGTCTTCGTGGCTGTGCACGCCGCCGGGCGACAGCAGGCCGAACAGGTGGACGGCGCGGCCGTGGTCCACGGCGTCATCGATGGGAACGGTGAATACCGGGTTGAGGTCAAGATCGCCGTTTTCTACCGCCTGGGTGATCCGCGTGAAGTCCTGAAACACGATGCGCCCGGCGCCAAGGTTCATGTGGCCGACCTCGGAGTTGCCCATCTGGCCGTCGGGCAGCCCGACGTGGTGCCCATCGGTGTGCACAAACGCGCGCGGACGCTCGGCCCACAGCTGGTCCATTACCGGCGTGTGCGCGCCGGCAATGGCGTTGTGCTGGCTATCGGGGTTGTGGCCGTAGCCGTCGAGGATGATCAGCGCCACCGGGCGCGGCGGGGTTGCAGTATCCATAAGAACCTCTCGTCATTAGGCCGAAGCGCAGGCGTGGCTCAACGTCGCGGCGGATGCAAGTTGTTCGCATCATAACGCAGGCAGTCCCCTGTCGTCATGGCGGGGTCTGCTCGCAGCGGGTTGCGGTGTGTATACTGGGGCGCTTAACGGTGACAAGGCCGCTGCCGGTAGCGTGTTTCAGCGTTTTATGGCCTCCTGCCGACTGCCCCGACTACTTTGTTGATCAAGAGATTGAGTACGCGATGACGGACATGATTGAACAGTTACTTGAGTTTGCACAGAATCACATGCTGCTGGTGGGGGGCTTTCTGCTGGTGCTGCTGGCTTGGCTTTTCTACGAAACGCGCAGCGCGGAAAAGCACAGCGTGACGTCCGGCGAGGCGACGCATCTGATTAACCGCGAAGACGCCGTGATACTGGATATTCGCGAAGACAAGGAGTTCAAGACCGGGCATATTGCCGGGGCGCGTCACATTCCCCAGAGCAAGCTTGATGACCGGATGAGTGAGCTGGACAAAGTCAAAGACAAGCCGGTTATTATCGTTTGCAAGCACGGCCAGAGCTCGGGCGTTGCTCAGGCGAAGCTGGCCAAAGCCGGCTTTGAGCGCGCGCTGAAGCTCAAGGGCGGTATGGGGCAGTGGCAGGCCGATAGCCTTCCGGTGGTGAGGAAATAAGCGTCTGGGCGAGTGTTTTCGCGCCAGGCGCTGCGATACGGGTTTTTCAGGCCGGGCTACCGAAGCCGGGCTTTATTAGCCGAGCGTATAGAATAACCGATGTATAGAACAGCCGTAGCGCCATGATGACGCGGTGCGCTACCCCCTTAGATTGAACCTTTCAGGAGTTCACATGGCAGAAGAAGACAACAACACCCCGCAGGCCGGTGCCACTGACGAGAAGCCCAAGCTGACATTTTCGCTGCAGCGCATCTATGTCAAGGACATCTCTTTTGAAGCGCCCAATTCGCCCGGCGTGTTCAAGCAGCCGTTCAAGCCCAAGGTCAACCTGGATCTGAACACCAGCAGCACAAAGATCGCCGACGATCAGTACGAAATCGTGATTAAGGTGACCGCTCAGGTGAACGACAGCGAAACCGGCACCACGTCGTTTCTGGTAGAGGTCGAGCAGGCCGGGCTGTTCCGTATTGGCGGCATCGACGGCGAGCAGCTGGAACAAACGCTGGGCGCTTTCTGCCCCAACCTGCTGTTTCCCTACGCCCGCGAGTGCGTCGACAGCCTGGTCAACCGTGGCGGCTTCCCGCCGCTGATGCTGGCGCCGGTCAACTTCGATGCCATGTACGCCCAGCGCAAGCAGCGCGAGGCGCAGGCCGCCGAAAGCGCCGAGTAAGCCGTGCAGGCCGTCGACTGGTACGCCGCTAACGGCAAAATGCCGCGCTTTTACCTGCCCGCTACGCTAAGCGTGGGCGGCAACATAGCGCTGCCCGAGGGCGTGGCGCGCCACGTCACGCGGGTGCTGCGCCTTGCCGCCGGCGCACCGCTGGTGGTGTTTGACGGCCAGGGCGTGGAAGCCGGGGTGCGGCTGACGGAAGCGTCGCGCAAGCGGGTAACGGTCAGCGTAGAGGCCGTATGGAGGGGGCGCTTTGAATCGCCGCTTCAAGTGCACCTCGGTCAGGCGATCTCCAAGGGCGACCGGATGGACTACGCCGTCCAGAAAGCCGTGGAGCTGGGCGTGGCGGCGATCACTCCGCTGTATACCCGGCGCGGCGACGTGCGCTTGAAAGGCGAGCGCGAGGCCAAAAAGCTGGCGCACTGGCAGGCGGTGGCCGCCAGCGCCTGCGAGCAGAGCGGGCGGGCAACCGTGCCGCCCGTGCACCCGCCGCTAAACCTCGACGAGTGGCTATTACAGCGCGCCGAGCCGCTACGCTTGATGCTCCACCCGGCAACGCAAAACGGGCTGCCAACGGCGCGCGAAGCGAGCGCGGCGGCGCTGTTGATCGGCCCGGAAGGCGGCCTCGCGGCGGAGGACATTGACGCGGCCAGCGGCGCACTCTTCACCCCGCTGACGCTTGGCCCCCGGGTGCTGCGCACCGAAACCGCGCCGGTGGTGGCGCTGACGATGCTGCAGCACCTGTGGGGCGATATGTAGCGCGGCGTGTCTCCGTCGCCGCTATGTATGCTGCGCTAGCATGCCGTCAATGCTCGCTTTGCCCGGGCTTTCTCACCGCACCCTCGCTCAACCACTCGTTCGTTAAGGATGGCCCTTGTATGACTCACGACACTCACAACGCGCGCTTTACCGCGACGGATGCCGCCGCGCAAATAGGCGAAGTGGCCTACTTGTCGGTAGCGGCGGTCAATAATACCGGCGCATTTTTGCGCTGGGGGCTGCCCAAGGACGTGCTGCTGCCGTACAGCGAGCAGCTGTTTCGCCCCGACCCCGGCAAGCGCGTGCTGGTCAAGCTGTACGAAGACGATCAGGGCCGGCCGGTTGCCTCGATGCGCCTTGAGCACTTTTTGAGCGACGATGCCTGGGCGCTGAAGGGCGGTGAAGCGGTGACGCTGGTGGTGGCCGAGCGCACCGACTTGGGCATGAAAGTCGTGGTCAACCACCGCTACTGGGGGCTGGTCTACGCCGACGACATCAGCCAGCCGCTGCGCCGTGGACAGACGCTAACGGGCTTCGTCAAGCAGCGCCGCGACGATGGCCGGCTGGATATTTCACTGCTGCCGCCCGGTAGCGCGCGGCTGGACGTGGTGGGCGACAAAGTGCTGAAAGCCCTGCGTGAAAGCGGCGGCTATCTGCCGCTGGGCGATAAAAGCGCGGCCGACGACATCAAGGCGCGGCTGGGCGTGAGCAAGAGCGCCTACAAGCAAGCCATTGGCCGGCTGTTCAAACGCCAGCTGATAACGCTTGAGCCCTACGCTGTGCGGCTGGTGCCGGGCGCGCTTGAGGCGCTGGACTGACAGTCTCCGGCGTTTGGTGCGGTGCGTGGCATAAGGCATACTGCCCGCCTGTTATTCACCCTGGGCGCGCTAGTTTGGCGTGCTCGTTTCTCAAGGGGTATTGCGATGAGCCAATCAGGCCTGCATTTGGGCGTGGTGATGGATCCCATTACCGCGGTTGCCTACAAAAAAGACTCCACCATGGCGATGCTCTGGGCCGCCCAGGATCGCGGCTATACGCTGCACTACATGGAGCAGGAAGATTTATTTCTGAACGCGGGGCAGGCCTACGCGCGAATGCGCCCGCTGACCGTGCACCGCGACCCGCAGCACTGGTTTGACCTGGGCGAAGCCGATGCCCGGCCGCTGGCCGAACTCGACGTGATTTTGATGCGCAAGGACCCGCCGGTTGATGCCGACTTCATCAACGCCGTGCATTTGTTGGGCTTTGCCGAGCGCGAGGGGGTACTCATCGTCAACCCCACGCAGGCGCTTTTGACGTGCAACGAGAAGCTGTTTGCCCAGCAGTTCCCTCAGTGCTGTGCGCCGACGCTGGTGTCGGGGCGTGCTGACGTACTGCGCGCCTTTCACGCCGAACACGGCGACGTGATTTTCAAGCCGCTCGACGGCATGGGCGGCAGCGGTATTTTCCACATCGCTCCGGATGGACGTAATATTGGCGCGGTGATCGAGCAGCTGACGCTCGACGGCACCCGTCAGGTCATGGCGCAGCGCTACCTGCCGGCCATCAAAGAGGGCGATACGCGTATTTTGCTGATCGATGGCGAGCCGGTGCCCTACGGCCTGGCGCGCATTCCTTCGGCGGGGGAGACGCGCGGCAATTTGGCCGCCGGAGGGCGCGGCGTGAGCCGTGAGCTAACCGAGCGCGACTACTGGCTGATCCGCCAGGTGCAGCCGACGCTGCGCGAGCTGGGGCTGCTATTCGTGGGGCTCGACGTCATCGGCGACTACATCACCGAAATTAACGTTACCAGCCCTACCTGCATACGCGAAATAGACGACCAGCGCGGCACCCGCATAGCCGAGCAGCTGCTTGACGCGGTGGCGCGTCGCCTGAGCACAATGCGCTGACGGCGTATCGCGCGCAACGCTCACCGACCACGACCTTCAATAGCGGTCATCGACAACGGTCATCGACAATCAGCCGCCGGCGAGGTGCCGACGGCGCTAGGAGACGCATGCAAAGCCTGAAGAATCATTTCCTGTTGGCAATGCCGCATATGGAAGAGACCAGCTTCGCTGGAAGTCTGATCTATCTATGCGACCACGACGACAACGGCAGCATGGGTGTGATTGCCAACCGGCCGTTGGACATTACGCTCGATGCCCTGTTCGAGCAGTTGGATCTGGGCGGCAGCCAAAGCCTGCACCGCGACGCGCCGGTGTACTACGGCGGCCCCATGCACAAAGACCGTGGCTTTATTCTCCACCGCGGCAAAAGCGATGAGTGGGACTCGAGCGTCCAGGTGACCGACGAGCTGACGCTCACCACGTCGATGGATATGCTCAAGGCGCTGGCGTCCAACGAAGGCCCCGAGCGCTTTATTGTGTGTCTGGGCTGCGCCGGCTGGGATGTGGGCCAGCTGGAAGACGAAATCAAGGATAACGCCTGGCTGACCGTTGAGGGCGATTCAAGCGTGCTGTTTGAAACGCCGCCCGCTGAGCGCTTGACGGCCGCCGCGGGGATCCTCGGCATTGACCTTAACCTGATGACCCGCGATGCGGGCCACGCCTGATGGCCGCCGAGGGGCAGCGGCTGGTACTGGCCTTTGACTTCGGCGCCAAGCGTATCGGCGTGGCGGTGGGCAACGAGCTTTTACACAGCGCGCGCGAGCTGACGCCGCTCACCGCGCGCGACGGCATTCCCGACTGGAAAAGCGTGACGCGGCTATTGGCCGAGTGGCAGCCCGACCTGCTGGTCGTGGGGCTGCCGCTGCACATGGATGGCAGCGAATCCGAGATGAGCGTGCGCGCGCGCAAATTCGGCAACCGCCTGCACGGGCGCTACGGCAAACCGTGCCGTATGGTCGATGAGCGCGGCACAACCCGCGAAGCCAAGCAGATCGCCCACGCGGCGGGCCATGACGGCGATTACCGCGCCCACAGCGTAGACGGCATTGCCGCCGTGCTTATTTTAGAAGGCTGGTTTGCCCACCGGGAAGGGCTGCCCGGCGGGCGCACGATTGGCTAGGCATCCAGGGTGCCGAGCCGCTCGGGGACAAACCAGCGCACCGGCCGCCTATCCTTTTCGATCAGCTCCTCAACCTGCAGCAGCGTGGCAAAAATGGCCATGCGCACCGGAATGCCGTTATCTGTCTGGCGGAAAATTGCCAGCCGCGGGTCGCCGTTCAAATCGACATTGAGATCGTTAGCGCCGGGCCGGCTGTCGCGTGGCAGCGGGTGCATCACAATCGTGTCGGGCGTGCAGCGCGTATCCATAAACCGCTTGTTGACGATAAAGTCGTCGGACACGCCGGCAAACGTTTCGCTCATTTCGCTGGTAAAGCGTTCTTTCTGAATGCGCGTGGTGTAGACCACGTCCAGGTCGCTGAAATCACTGGCCAGGCTATCGCGCCGCTCGATGCGGTGCCCGCGCGATGCCACCAGCCCCACCAGAGCGGCGGGCATTTCCAGACCGGGCGGGGCAACGAGCGTGATGCGCATGGGCTCATATAGCGAGAGCAGTTTGATTAGCGAGTGCACGGTGCGCCCGTGGAGTAAGTCGCCGGTGAGCAGAATGTGCGCACCGGCCAGCGCTTTACCCAGCCGCGTAAACTCCTTGTCAATGGTATACAGGTCGAGCAGCGCCTGGCTGGGGTGCTCGCCCGGGCCGTCGCCGCCGTTGATCACCGGCACGTTGGTGGCGCTGGCAAACTCGGCCACCGAGCCTTGCTCGGGGTGGCGCAGTACGATGGCGTCGCAGTAGCCGCTCATTACCCGGCTGGTGTCATACAGCGACTCACCTTTGGCCATCGACGAAAACGTAAAGCCGGTGGTGTCGCATACGCTCCCCCCCAGACGGCAAAACGCGGTGTGAAAACTCGCGCGGGTGCGCGTGCTGGCTTCAAAAAACAAATTACCGAGCACCGCCCCTTCCAGCACGCGAGTCGTTTCGCGACGGCTGGCGATGGGCTCCATACGCGCGGCCACGCGCATGAGATAATCGACGCGGCCTCGATCGAGTGAATCAACGGAGAGTAGGTGCGGGTTCATTAAAGGCCTCTCTATCAGGACGTGGGGCAGCACTTATGGCGCAACTTATGACAGTGCACGTTTTTATGGCAGCGCACGGGCTGAACGGCAGCGTGCGTGCAGTAATATAGCGATGCAGCAAGATGACGATAGTGTACTCGCCCGCCGGCCCGCTGCTGAAGCGCTTTTTGTGGTCTCAATGCCGAAACGGCGGGCAATTTTCATATTGTTGGAAAAAAACCCTTGCCAACGCGGCGTCCAGGCCGTAAAGTGCGCACTCGCTGCCCACGACGCA
>JAKDRW010000083.1 GCA_030454225.1 Vreelandella subglaciescola
GAGCTTGCCCCTACCCTGCCAAACCTCCCCGTCATCAAACGTCAACAGGCCCTAGGGCAACCCATATAACGACGCTGGGAGCGTGCCATGAGTGCGATGCATCTTAAGCCCGGAGGCGGCTCGCGCGAACACGCCGGCATGCTGGTGTGGGCGCTGCTGGTGGGGTTGTCATTTCCCGTGGTCGGCTGGCTGGGCGAACTGCCGCCGCTGTTGCTGACCGCGCTGCGCTTTGCGATTGCCTGTGCGGGGCTCTGGTGGCTGGCCCGGCGCTCGGCCACGTTCTGGCCGTCGTGGCGGGCGCTGCCGCTCTACGCGCTGATGGGGCTTTGTCTGGCGGGGTTTTTCAGCGCCATGTTCTGGGCCGCGCACCACGCCACCGCGCTTTCCATGGCCACGCTTTACGTTACCGTACCGCTGCTCGCTTTCGGGCTGGGGCTGTTGTTCCGGGTGGAACGGCTGGCGTGGCGGCTGCCGGCCATTCTGCTGCTGGGCGCCTGCGGCGCGTTATTACTGGCGCTGGCCGAAGCGTTTGCCCAGGGCGGACAGCTGCAGTTCGGCCGCGGCGAGGCGGTGTTTTTCCTCGGCTGCGTGGCCTCGGCGCTGTATCCGGTCATCAGCAAATGGGGGCTTGCCAGCGGCCGGCTGGCCGACTCCGCCGCGGTGCGCACCTTCTGGAGCCTGGCCCTTGGCGGGCTGTTGATCGGCGCGCTGGGGCTTGCCGTTGAGCCGCTGAGTCAGCTTGCCGCGATGACGATGAAGGACGCGCTGCTGCTGGTCTATCTGGGGCTGTGCTCCAGTGCGCTGACCTTCTGGCTGATGCAGCATGCCACCGCCACGCTGACCCCCGGCGCGGTGACTGCCTACGGCTATCTGGTGCCGTTTGTTTCCATGCTGCTGCTGTTTGCGCGCCAGCCGGGCCAGATCGGCTGGGAATGGCTGCCCGGCAGCGCGCTGGTGCTTACCGCCATTTTTCTGCTGCTGAACAGCGGGCGGGCACCGCGCTAGTCCGGCGCGCGCCGGGCTTTGTTATACTCGTCGCCACATTCATCGCATTTTTTTACTGAATCAGCCGCAGGAGTTCACATGACCCGAATTGCCATTGTAGGTGTCGCCGGCCGTATGGGTCGCACCCTGGTCAACGCCGTGGAGCAGGACGCCGACGCCACCCTCGCGGCCGGTATTGTCTCACCCGGCAGCTCGCTTGCCGGCGCGGATATCGGCGAGCTTGCTGGCGTGGGCAAAAAAGGCATCGTGGCGGTGGATAGCCTTGCCGCCTGCGCGGACGACTTCGACGTGCTGATCGACTTCACCACGCCCCAGGTGACGCTTGATAACCTGGCGTTCTGTGCCGAGCACGGCAAGCGCATCGTCATCGGCACCACCGGCATGAGCGCTGACGAAATCGCCACGCTGGACGGCTACCGCGAGCAGATGCCGCTGGTCTTTGCGCCCAACATGAGCGTCGGCGTCAACCTCACGCTCAAGCTTTTGGAAACCGCCGCCCGTGCGCTTGGCGACGAAGGCTACGACATCGAAATCATCGAGTCGCACCACCGCCACAAGGTCGACGCGCCCTCGGGCACCGCGCTAAAAATGGGCGAGGTGGTCGCCGATGCGCTGGGGCGCAATCTCAAGGAACACGGCGTGTTCGAGCGCGTGGGCCAGTGCGGCCCGCGCAGCGCCAAGGAAATCGGCTTTGCCACCGTGCGTGCCGGCGACATCGTCGGCGAACACACGGTAATGTTTGCCACCGAAGGCGAACGCATCGAAATTACCCACAAGGCCTCCAGCCGCATGACCTTCGCCAAGGGCGCCGTGCGCGCCGCCCGCTGGGT
>JAKDRW010000061.1 GCA_030454225.1 Vreelandella subglaciescola
AGATTGATGCGGGGTGGAGCAGTCTGGTAGCTCGTCGGGCTCATAACCCGAAGGTCATCGGTTCAAATCCGGTCCCCGCTACCATATGTTGAAGACATCATTCAAACGCGGCATTACGACAAAATGTCAGTCAGCCGTTTGTACCAGGATGCTTCGGGCAGTTGCTACAGGACAAGCCGTTACCGGCGTCTTGATAGTCTAGCCAAGACAGTGGTGTTACAGGTTTCTTGCAAAAAGCCCCTTCCTGTGAAGGGGCTTTTTGTTAGCAGCCTTTTTATTAGCAGCTGCGCTGCACTGGCCGTCAGGGCGACAGCAAGCCACTCGCTGTCAGCTGCGTGCCAGCCCGTCCTGCGGGCAGGGCCAGTAAAGGAACGATCACCAAGAACGACCTCACTAGCGGATGTCTACCGGATTGCCGGAGGCACTTTTCCGGTTAACGCCAATCAGCCTCCTGGCTTTTTTCATGACTCCTGGCCAGGTGCCTGATGCAACGGCTATAGGAGCTTTGTCTGTGGCCATAAAACACGCCGCGCTTCACGCGCTGATTGAACCTGTTGTTGCCGCCATGGGCTTTGAGCTGTGGGGTATCGACTATCTTTCCCAGGGCAAGCATTCGCGTCTGGTCATTTATATTGAGCGTGAAAGCGGCGTTAGCGTGGATGATTGCGCCGACATTAGCCGTCAGATCAGCGCCGTACTGGATGTGGAAGACCCGATTGCCGAGGCGTACCGCCTGGAGGTTTCCTCGCCGGGCATGGCGCGCTCCCTCTATACCCTCGATCACTTCAGCCGCTTTAAAGGCCATCAGGTTGCGCTCAAGCTGCGTACGCTGTTCGACGGGCGGCGAAAATTCAGTGGCCTGCTCGCCGGCATCGACGGCGATGAAGTGCTGCTGCAGCTTGACGGTGAAGAATACTGTTTTCCCATCGAGAGCATCGATCAGGCGAACATCGTGCCGCAGTTCAAGAACTGACCGGGCGGACGCAACCGGCGCTTGGCCGGCTTGAGCACATAAGGACAGGTTTTGGCGAGGCAAACGCATGAGTAAAGAAATTTTAATGGTCGTTGATGCGATCTCGAACGAAAAAGGCGTCCCCCGCGATGTGATCTTTGAGGCGGTCGAAGCGGCGCTGGCCAGCGCGTCGCGCAAGCGCTTTGACCGTGAAGAGGCCAGCGTGCGGGTGCGTATTGATCGCAGCACCGGGGAATACGACACCTTCCGTTTCTGGACGGTGGTGGAAGACGACGAGTTTGAAACCCCCGACTACGAAATCAAGCAGACTATCGCCGAGCTGCGCGATCCGCCGCTGGCGCTGGGCGATATTGTCGAACACCAGATTGAAAACGCCGAGTTTGGCCGGATTGCCGCGCAAACGGCCAAGCAGGTCATCGTGCAGAAAGTGCGCGAGGCCGAGCGCGCCGAAGTCGTGCGTCAGTACGCTGATCGCGAGGGCGAACTGGTGGCCGGTATCGTCAAGCGCACCACGCGCGACGGGCTGATTATCGACCTGGGCGACAACGCCGAGGCGTTTCTGCCGCGTAGCGAAATGATTCACGGCGAGCGTTTCCGCATGAACGAGCGGGTGCGCGGGCTACTGGTCAAGGTTGATCCGGAAGTCCGGGGCGCCCAGCTGCAGCTGTCGCGCACCTGCCCCGAGCTGATCATTGAGCTGTTCAAGATCGAAGTGCCGGAGATCGCCGAGCAGCTGATCGAAATCAAGGGCGCTGCGCGCGACCCCGGCTCGCGGGCCAAGATTGCGGTGAAGACCAACGACCGCCGTATCGACCCCGTAGGTGCCTGTGTAGGTATGCGCGGTTCGCGCGTGCAGGCGGTGTCCAGCGAGCTTGAAAACGAGCGCGTGGATATCGTGCTGTGGGACGACAACCCCGCACAGCTGGTCATCAACGCCATGGCGCCGGCCGACGTCGCCTCCATTCTGGTAGACGAAGAAACCGTCTCCATGGACGTCGCCGTCGCCGAAGACAACCTTGCCCAGGCCATTGGCCGTAGCGGGCAAAACGTGCGCCTGGCGTCCGAGCTTACGCGCTGGCACATCAACGTGATGACCGAAGACGAAGCCGATTCCAAGCAAGAACAGGAAATTGATAGCCTGGTTGACTCCTTTATCCAGCACCTTGACGTTGACGACGACGTCGCGCGGCTGCTGGTCGAAGAGGGCTTTACCACGCTGGAAGAAGTGGCTTACGTGCCGCTTGAAGAAATGCTGGAAATTGAAGAATTCGATGAAGAGCTCATCGATGCGCTACGCGCACGAGCAAAAGACGAGCTGCTGACGATGGCGATTGCCTCGGAAGAAGCGCTGGACGGCGCCCAGCCTGCCGAAGACTTGCTCAGCATGGACGGCATGGAACGCCACCTGGCCTTTACGCTGGCCAGCCGCGGCATTGTTACCATGGAAGACCTTGCCGAGCAGTCTGTCGACGATCTGGTCGATATCGAAGAGTTGGACGAAGCGCGCGCAGCGGCATTGATCATGACTGCCCGTGCGCCCTGGTTCGAAGACGAAGTCGAATCCGATTCGAACACACAGTAAACAGGTCACGGGCTGAGGAGGGTCAAGAATGTCAGACATGACAGTAAAAGATTTTGCAGCAAAGGTGGGCCGCGATGCGTCCCGCCTGCTCGATCAAATGCAAGAAGCGGGGCTTAAGCACGCCTCAGAAAACGATGCGGTGTCGGAAGACGACAAGCAAACCCTGCTGAATTCGCTGAAGAAAAGCCACGGCGGGGACGAGGCCAATAAAAGCCGCATCACGCTGAGGCGCAAAACCCGCAGCCGTATCAAGACCGGCGAGCGCGGCAAGACAATCGACGTCCAGGTGCGCAAGAAAAAAACCTACGTCAAAAGCGCCGAAGACGACAAGCCCAAGAAAGAAGAGCCGAAGTACGAAGGGCCGCGCCAGCTGGTAGGTGACATGGCCGAGGCCGAGGCCGAGCGCAAAGTGCGCGAAGCCGAAGAGCAGAAAGCCGCCGCCGCGAAGCGTTCCGCCGATGAAGCCGAGCGCAAGCTCGCCGCGGAAAAGGCCAAAAGCGTCGACATTCCGACGAACTTGGAGGTTCCGGTACCGGACTTTAGCGGCAACTCCGCCGGCGACGATACGCCGCCGGCACCGCCCAAGGAAGGTCGCAGCGACCGCCGTAGCGCGCCGGCGAAGAAAAAGAAAGGTCGTCGGGATGAAGAGTCCCGCGGTGATCGTGATGATCGTCGCCGTGGCGGCAAGAAAGCCAAGCGCGCCGAGCGCCGCGGCGGTCGCCGTGGGGGTAGCCAGGGCGGTGGCAAGCATGCGTTCCAGAAGCCCACGCAGCCGATCGTGCGCGAAGTCTCTATCCCCGAGTCGATCAGCGTCGCCGAGCTTGCCGACAAGATGTCGATCAAGGCCAACGAAGTGATCAAGTCCATGTTCACCATGGGGGCGGCGGTCACCATCAACCAGACAATCGACCAGGAAACCGCGGTTATCGTGGTCGAAGAAATGGGTCACAAGCCCAAGCTGGTCAAGGACGACGCGCTGGAAGTCGAAGTGCTCGACAGCGTTTCCTACGAAGGCGAAGCCATTACCCGCGCGCCGGTAGTGACCGTCATGGGGCACGTCGACCACGGTAAAACGTCGCTGCTCGACTACATTCGTAAGGCGAAAGTGGCAACCGGCGAAGCCGGCGGCATTACCCAGCACATCGGTGCCTACCACGTTGAAAGCGAAAACGGCGGTGCCACTTTCCTGGATACCCCCGGCCACGCGGCGTTTACCGCCATGCGTGCCCGCGGTGCCAAAGCGACCGACGTGGTAATTCTGGTCGTTGCCGCCGATGACGGCGTGATGCCGCAAACCATCGAGGCGATCGAGCACTCCAAAGCGGCCGAAGTGCCCATGGTAGTCGCGGTCAACAAGATCGATAAGCCGGCGGCCGACCCGGACCGGGTGAAGAACGAACTCTCCCAGTACGGCGTAATTTCCGAAGAGTGGGGCGGCGATACCCAGTTTGTCCACGTCTCGGCGAAAAGCGGTGAAGGTATCGATGCGCTGATCGAGGCCGTTCAGCTGGCGTCCGAAGTGCTCGAGCTGACCGCCGTTCCCGAAGCGCCCGGCAAGGGTGTGGTCGTGGAGTCGCGGCTGGACAAGGGGCGTGGCCCGGTTGCCACCGTGCTGGTACAAAACGGTACGCTGCGCCGCGGCGACATCGTGCTGGCCGGCCTGCATTACGGCCGTGTACGCGCCCTGACCAACGAGCTGGGCAAGCAGGTTGAGACGGTAGGTCCGGCAATGCCCGTAGAGATTCAGGGGCTTGGCGGTACGCCAGACGCCGGCGACGAGTTTTTGGTCGTGGCTGACGACAAGAAAGCCCGCGAAGTGGCCAACTTCCGTCAAGGCAAATACCGCGAAGTGCGCCTGGCTCGTCAGCAGAAAGCCAAGCTGGAAAACATGTTCAGCCAGATGGAGAAGAGCGAGACCGCCAAGGTCAACGTGGTGCTCAAGGCTGACGTCCAGGGGTCGCTGGAGGCGATTCGCACCGCGCTGGAAGAACTCTCGACCGATGAAGTTGAAGTCGCCGTGGTGTCTTCGGGCGTTGGCGGTATTACCGGTACCGATGCCAACCTGGCGCTTGCCAGTGAAGCGATCGTGGTCGGCTTTAACGTCCGTGCCGACGTTGCCGCGCGTGATATTATCGAGCGCGAAGGACTGGATCTGCGCTACTACAGCGTTATTTACCAGCTGATCGACGAAGTCAAGCAGGCCATGAGCGGTAAGCTTGCGCCGGACTGGAAAGAAGAAATCGTCGGCGTGGCCGAAGTGCGCGACGTGTTCCGTGCGCCGAAGATCGGCTCTGTGGCCGGCTGTATGGTGATCGAAGGTACCGTACACCGTCACAAGAAGATCCGCGTCCTGCGCGAGAACGTGGTCATTTACGAAGGCGAGCTCGAGTCGCTGCGCCGCTTCAAGGACGACGTTCAGGAAGTGCGTAACGGCACTGAGTGCGGTATCGGCGTGAAAAACTACGATGACGTTCAGGTCGGCGACAAGATCGAAGTCTTTGACCAGGTGAAGGTCGAGCGCAGCCTTTAAGGCCGCCAGGAGTCAACATGCGCGAATTTCAGCGTACCGATCGGGTTGCCGATCAGCTGCAAAAAGAGCTGGCCGTGCTGATCCAGCGCGAAGTCAAGGACCCGCGGCTGGGCATGGTGACGGTCAGCGGTGTGACCGTGAGCCGTGATCTGGGCTATGCCGACGTCTACGTCACGCTGCTCGGCGAGCAGGACCCCGAGCGGGTCAAGGAAAACCTCTATGCGCTCAAGCGCGCCGGCGGTTTTCTGCGCAGCCAGGTGGCGCGTCGCGTCAAGCTGCGCCACGTGCCCGAGCTACGCTTTCACTACGATGAAAGTATCGTCCGTGGCCAGCACTTGTCATCGCTGATTGACGAGGCGGTACAGAGCGACCGCGAGCGTAGCGCCGCAGGCGAGAACGAGGACGAGAGCGGCGGCGACGAGGAGCGCAGCTAATGGCGCGTCGTCGTCGCGGGCTGCCGGTCAATGGCGTACTGTTGCTGGATAAGCCCCAAGGGCTTTCCAGCAACCACGCGCTGCAACGCGTAAGGCGCTTGTTTCAGGCGCAAAAAGCGGGGCATACCGGCACCCTCGATCCGATGGCGACCGGGCTTTTGCCGATTTGTCTGGGCGAGGCGACCAAGTTTTCTTCCCAGCTGCTGGAAGCCGACAAGGTCTACCGCGCCCGGGTGGAGCTTGGTGTGATGACCGACACCGGCGATGCCGACGGCGAGGTGGTCGAGCGTCGCGACGTGCCGACGCTTGACGAAGCCGGCGTTAACGAGGCGCTGGCGCGCTTTCACGGTGAAATTGATCAAACCCCGCCGATGTACTCGGCGCTCAAGCACCAGGGGCGCAAGCTTTACGAACTGGCGCGCGAAGGGCAGCACGTTGAGCGTGCAGCTCGGCGTATAACGGTGTATGATGCGCGCCTCACAGCGTCGGACACTGATTTTGATAGCGGTGTTCTGAACACGAGCGGCTTCGACCTTGAAGTTCGCTGCAGCAAAGGCACCTACATCCGCACGTTGGCAGAAGATATTGGCCTGGCACTGGGTTGCGGGGCGCATATTTCGGCGCTCAGGCGGCTTGAAACCGGGCCGTTTGACGCCGCCGGAATGTGGACGCTTGAGGCCCTTGAAGCATTGGCGGATCAAGCCGCAAGAGAGGCCGAACTGATGGCGCCTGACGTGCTGGTCGATCACCTGCCGGCACTGGCGCTCGATGAAAACGCTTATCAGCGGCTGATTCATGGCCAGACGTTTTTACTCGACAGTGCCTTGCCAACAAGCGAGCTTGTTGACGAAGCGACGGTCAGGCTTTACCGCGGCGCGGCCTTTGTAGGTTTGGGGCGTATCGCGGGACAAGCAGACGGCGTTACCACGGTGGCGCCGAAGCGGCTGTTAAGTAGCGCCGCTGACGCCTAGAGCGATCCTTTAGAGGCTTGCTCTGCGGACGTTACCCGAGACTGCAAGTATGCGTGGTCTCACCCTCATTCATTTTTCAGGCATATTGCTTACTGGAGAGAAAGATGGCACTAACTGCTGAACAGAAAGCCGAGATTGTTACCGAATACGGCCGTGGCGATGGCGATACCGGATCCCCCGAGGTCCAGGTAGCTCTGCTGAGCGCTAACATCAACGGTCTGCAGGACCACTTCAAGACCAACAAGCAGGATCACCACTCGCGTCGTGG